>NZ_JBSWSP010000004.1:0-57211 GCF_054095825.1 Candidatus Nitrosopumilus sp. bin_68KS | reverse complement strand
GACTCTACCACTCAAGACTCTACCACTCAAGACTCTACCACTCAAGACTCTACCACTCAAGACTCTACCACTCAAGACTCTACCACTCAAGACTCTACCACTCAAGACTCTACCCCTCAAGACTCTACCCCTCAAGACTCTACCACTCAAGACTCCAAGACTACATACACACGTACTTACGACTCAAAGATTACATACACACGTACATCAGACACTAACACCTTTAACACTAACACCTCAGATAACACTTTTTCAGAAAATGATTCTGATTATAATCAAGTGACAAAAACTGATAGAACTGAAAAAAATTCTGACATCGTTCAACTAAGCGATGCTAGATTAAATGATTCTCCTAATGACAAATCAATAGTAAAAGGTTCATCCAACTCTGAACCATCCAACTTTGATGAATCATCAAATGACAAATCAATAGTAAAAGGTTCATCCAACTCTTATTCCAAATATCCTGTTTCAGAAGGAGTTTTCTCAACTAATGTGGATATTGTTCACGGTTCTGGAATTACCGGTGAAGATGTAAAAGTTGCAGTACTTGATATTGTATTTGATATTGAAAACCCAAAAATCTCTGATAACATCGTAGATTTTAAATCATTCAGAAATTCATTTGAAAATTCTATGGTTCTACAATCAATTGAACAAGGTGAAAGTCAAAGTCACGGAACAGCAGTGGCTGAAATCATCTCTGATGTTGCTCCCAACTCTGGATTGTATCTATATGAGATGAACACTGATGTTGAATTTGGACGTGCAATTGATGAGGCAATTGCAAATGATGTTGATGTTATTGCAATGGCTGCAGGATGGCCAAATTTACCAACTGACGGTTCTAGTCATATAACTAAAAAAGTTGAAGAAGCAATTAATCATGGAATCTCAGTAATTGTACCCTCGGGTAACTTTGCAGAAAAACACTGGGAAGGTTCCTTCTCTGATGCTGATCTTAATTCATGGCATGAATTTGCAGAAAGTGATGAAGGATTATCTCTTTCTGTATCTGAATCTCAAATTAACAACAAAGTTCCAATCATGATATATCTAAACTGGGATGATGGAATGGGTGATTCATCTGACTTTGATTTGGTGCTAGTAGATCCATTAGGTCAAATTGTAGATTACTCTGCAAATACTCAGACATCAAACTCTGATAAAACTGAAAGCGTATTCTTTATGCCCCAAATGGCAGGATTGTATGCTTTGGGTATATCTTATGTTGGTGATTTGAAATCTCCATCAGACGTACCAAAACATTCGACTATGGAATTATTCTCAGTTAATAACAGTATAGAATATCCTGTATCATCAGGCAGTGTTGTAGTGCCAGCTGATGCTAAAGGGGTCATTGTCGTTGGAGCAGTTAACAGTATAGATGGTAAATTAGAATCCTTTAGCTCTCATGGTCCAACAAATAATGGTAAATCTGTTCCAAGTGTAGTAGGTCCAAATGGTGTTACAACAATTGCTTATGGTGGCAACTTGTTTTATGGCACATCTGCAACTACTCCACATGTTGCAGGAATTGTAGCACTTATGATTGATTCAAACTCTGAATTGTCTCCTGAACAATTATTAAATGAAATCGAACAAAATGCAAAGCCCAATTCTGCCCAAGGTAATAATCTCAATGAATACGGATATGGTGTAGTTGATGCTTCATTCATTGCATCTAAAAATTAATTTCTAAATCTTTTCAATCATATTTTGATATTATGCAAAACAATTTCTGAATATTTTGGTTTTTTGAATATTTGAAGAAAATGTATGTAATTGGATTACAAACAAGTCTATACTAACACGATATGATGTTATATAGTAATGACAACTTTGACGACAACTGAACATTCTGGAATTAAACTTCTAAGTATGATGGTAATAGCTGGTGTGGTCTTTTCTGGTATGACTTTTTTTATGCTAGGTAATGGATTTACATCGTCTTTGCTTTCTGATAAAAACTATGAAATGCTTTGCAACACTGGATTGTGTTTTGATCCTTCATCTGCATCATTCCCTACTGGCATATTTATTCAACAGAGCCAAGGATTTGATTCACAAATGATGGGTACAAACACTGATAGCTTCTCAGCATTCAGAGCAGTCAAGACAACGGTTTCTGACATCCAATTCACTGAAAATTCTGCTATTCTCTTTTCATCCAAAGACAGCTTTGTTAGAGAAGGATTACAGGCATCTAATGAAGGCGCAAGCAAAGTATTGCGCGTCATGGGTTCTGGTCCCACAAATAACAGAGTTCTAGTTGGTTTTGATGATGCACAACTAGGAACTGCACTTGGTGATAGAACATTGGATTCTGCAAAACTGAAAATTTTTGTAGTTGACAATGACGGACGATGGCAAGAAGGTCAATCCGTTACTGTTCGCAGTCTAACTGAACCATGGCAAGAAGGCATTGGTTCTAATGCTCCATTTGCAAACTTTGTTGGAACTCAAAAGGGTGTGACCTGGGATTGCTCAGATGAAAATGAATGTGCAAATTGGGATGGTGGTAGCTTTAAGGCCACTGTTACTGATACCGTGGTCATCTCAAATGATATTTCAGGAAAATGGATAGAGTTTGATGTTACAAAAGACATTATGGCATTTCTTGATGGTTCACCAAACTATGGTTGGGTGATCATGAAAAGTGATGAGGACTCCTCTGGTAGAATCAACATTGCAGCAAGAGAGACACAACAAAACATTCCGCAGTTGGAACTAACTTTCACATAAAACCCCTCTTTTTCTTATTTTTATTTAGTCAAAATTCATTCCTACCTGCATGGCTTTTTAATTTGGGAATAATTTTTACTCTAAAATCTCATATCTGTGAAGCTTAAATTGGGCAACTTTGGAAATTCGCTGGGATCGTGGTCTAGCTTGGTATGATTCTGCGTTTGGGACGCAGAGGTCGCGAATTCAAATTTCGCCGATCCCACCATCAATCATTATGTTATTATCAAATCATTACCTAAACTCTTTGCCGGGCAATGAGGAAGAGTTAGAGAATTGACTTTGAAATGAAGTAAACTAATTGGCTCTGAGCTCCGGCATGTTTTTATGAATTCTTTGAGGTGTGTTTTTATTGAAATTTGAGCGGCGTGATGTCCTACTAATTGTAGGGCTTTTACTATTCATGATAGGACTTATTCCATTTATGGCTCCAGTATATGCTGCCATTATAGTAATTCTAATGTATTTTGGAATCAAAGTGTATGTGGGAAAAAGAAAACAATCAATCCAAAAAGACGTGGGTGAGGGAATCTGTATGGAGTGCGGCTCTCAAGTTTTTAATAAAAAATGCCCAAATTGTGACTATCCTAAAGAATAATTCCTACGTGTGCCTTAATAGAGATAAATCTCAAAAATATTCATGTTTTTAAGATATATGACTTTAACAACAAGCTCAACTTTTCCTCAATTTCATTCTAAAAAGAGTCCTATATTCAATCAAACTAGGAAACAACAATGATTCGTAATCTATCTCTAGTTTTATCTTTGATCTTACTTGCAGGAATCATTGTTCCAGTTTATGCTCAAACAAATACTGATCATGTCGTGATAAATGAGGTGGATATCAATCCTCCTGGAAATGATGCGACATCTATCTCAGAGTGGGTAGAACTTTACAATCCTACAAACTCTGATGTTAATTTAGGTGGTTGGAAAATCGCATCAACTACCGTTCTCAAAAAAACAATGACAATACCTGATGGTACAATAATAAAACCTGGACAATTTTTGACATATTCTTATCAAAGTGTTTGGTTTACTGATTCAAATGAACTGGTTGAACTAAGAGACAAGAATGGAGTTGTAGTTGATAAGACTCCTCTTATTGCAGATATTCAAAATGACTTTAAATCTTGGCAGAGACTCTTTGACGGATATGATTTTGACAGTTCTGATGATTGGAAGTTTGCAACATCCACTGCTGGTTCATCAAATGGAAAAATCTTAGAATCTAAAGCATCCAATGATGTAACTGTAACTGCATCAACTGACAAGTCGTCTTATTTGTTTGGTCAAACTGCAAAAATATCTGGAAGTGTATCTAAAGAAGTTTTTATTGTAAAACCATTTTTCCAATCAGAGCAAATTAAAATAGACATTTCCGGTCCTAACTATTTTCAATCTATAAAACTATACCCTGATCTAAATCTTAATTACAAAACAACACTCAATTTACATCAAGTTCTAGGAATCAAAGAAGGTGAATACACTGTATCTGTTTCATATGCTGGTGCAAGTACTACAACAAATTTTTCTGTAGGCTATGAATTATTGGAGCAAAAAACTAAAGATGATTCCTCTCTTAACATCATCACTGATAAATCGCAATACCTTCCGGGACAAATAGTTTCAATAACTGGTGTTACTTCAGAAACAATTCCATTTGAAGGAATGAAAGTAACTGTAAAAGATCCTCAGGGTAAAGTTGTTTCAAGTGGCAATCTTTATCCTACAAAAGATAAATTTTCAACTAGTTTGTTTTTGACTACTGTAAATCCAGTATATGGGACATATGAGGTATATGCTGAATATTTTGATAAATCTGCACTGATTTATTTTGATGTAAATAAGGACATTAAAGAAAATGTTCCTATTTCACTTTGGACTGATAAAGAAGTCTATGGACTAGGTGAAACTGTAAACATTACAGGGCGTCTAAATGATAAATGGGTTGATTCATTTAATTTAGAAATTATTCAGACCAAGAATCTTTCTTTGGGTGGAAGTACTGGTGGTGGCTCTACACTAAAAATTCTTGATGTTGTAAGATTAGACGGAGATAGCAAATTCAAATATTCGTTTAAAATTCCACAAAGTGATACACGATTAGGTGGGTATTCTATCAAGGTCAGCAAAGATATTGGCTCTGCAACAAAATTCATCCAAGTAGTAAAAGATCCTTCAACATATGTCAAATCAACTGCTCCGCTTACTGTATTTACTGATAAAACTCTCTATGAATTTGGTTTAGATAAAACAATCATAATCACAGGACAAATAGCAAATACTGTTTCTCGAGCCAGTTTTGAAACTGAACCTGTTAAGGTTACAATTTTGACAGAAGATGGAAAACCTCTACAAATAATTGGTTCTGCTAACCCCGGTAAATTATCTACCAGTGGTGTTTCTATAGGGTATGATTTTACTGCAATTCCTGAAACTTCTGGAATTTTTACTGTAACCACTGAGTTGACTAAACTTATTTTCTCCGAGGGAAAATACACCGTCAAAGCAAAATATGAAGGACTATCAGCATCTACAAGTTTTGAAACTGCTAATTCACTTGATTTGAAAGATGGTGCTATTTTATCTCTTGATAAAGAAGTCTATGGTTTGGGTGAAACTGTTCATCTAACTGGAATTTTTCCTCCTCTTGCTGACAAGTTCCCAGTAATTTCAATTACGAAACCTGATGGCTCTAGAAGTGATTTCGGTGCAGTTATAGATGATCAACGATTTTCATTTGACTGGAAAACTCCAATTTCTGAAAAAACTCAAACACTAAAGATTGATGACAGTGAAAGAGATGTTAAAAAATCTAATTTTGGTATCTATAAAATTAAAGTATCAACAGCTTCTGAAAGTAAAACTTTATTCTTCAAAGTTTCAGCCGATCCTAAAAATGATACATTATCAAAAACACCTATCTTTGTAACTACTGAAAAATCATTATACAAAGCTGGTGAAAAGTTAAAGGTCGTTGGAAATATTATCAAACGTAATCAAGGTGATGGGGGACAAGGCCTTGTGGTTCCAGAAAGAGTTTCAATCAAAGTTGTTGATGGAAAATTCCCATACAAACAAATTCATGAATCATCGGTATATCCTACACAAGGTGGTGATTTCACAAGTCTCTTTGAACTACCTGCAACAATCTTTAGTGAAGGAAGTTATTCAGTAAAAGCATCATATGGAAATACTAAAACTGAAACAACATTTTCAGTTGTCAATGATTTCACTTTTGGTGTTGATGCTCCATTGTCTCTTTTACTGTTCACTGATAAATCTGAATACTACCCAGGAGATGTAGTAGTGATTACTGGAAAACCAAACAAGCTAATTTATCTTGAAAAGTTTGAAGTAAGTGTTGCTAAAAAAACTGGAAATGAAATTACCTGCGGATCTTTTGTTTGTGGGAAAAATTCTGGTCCAGTAACTACAATACGCCCTAGCTCATCAGGTTCATTTACATACCAATTTACTATCCCATCTTCTTCTTCAGCAATTGGCTCATATGAGGCACTAGTTGATGCTGATTTTCAAGCAAAATCCATCAAATTTAATGTAATTGAAAAACCAGTATCTCCAAAACTAGATACACATATTGAGAAAGAAAATAGGCTTTCTGAAGATGCAATTACTATTTTTGCTGCAGAAAAAACTGTAAATGATCAAACTATTGCGCCACGTGTGATTTCAGGATCTTTGATTACTCCTACTAGAGGTGATGAATCCAATGTAAATCTCAAAGTTTCAAGTGAATCTGGAATTTGTATAATTGGACCTTCTCCTGAGTGTCTTGTGAGTGAATCTACACGAAAACCAGGACAAATCTATGATGTTGTTGAAGTCGATGGAATATCATTGAATGTAAGATATAGTGGTCCTGACGTACGATTGGAGAAATTTAGTATTTTGCCTGAATCCTCTGATGCCTTTTTGTCTGACACGAATTGGGATGTTGAGATTATCAAAGATGATCAGGTGTCTCGTTTCTATTACAAAATTACATACAAAACTCTAGAGTAAATTCAAAATACTCTATATTGTATTATTAATTAAAATGAAATTACAAGTTTTAATGTTTTACCAGGATGATCCAAAAAAATGCACGGCTGCAAAAATGGTGAAATTTGGTCTTGCTCAAAACATAAAAAAAATTGGAACTAAAGGGTTGGTCTTAGATCCCTTCTCAGAAAAAACTCTTATCCCTAAAGATAAGTCATTGATAAATTCTATAATCGGTATTGATTGCTCATGGAATCTTGCTGACGAAGCTTTCTCAAAAAAATTCAATGGAATTAAAAGAAAACTTCCGCCATTACTGGCAGGTAACCCTGTAAATTATTCAAAACTTAACAAGCTTACTACTGCTGAAGCATTATCTGCATCATTAATAATTCTAGGCGATAAAGAGCAAGGTTTAGAATTGCTTAACAAATTCAAATGGGGTCATACGTTTTATGAATTAAACCAAAATCTCTTTGATGAATACTCTAAACTTGAAAATGAATCTCAAATAGATTTAATTCTAAAAGATTATGGTTTGGCTTGATGTCTTTTCTTTAACAAAATAATACTTACAACAAAAACTCCTAACGGGATTATCCAAAACCAAAGATTTGATTCATTTTCTACAAAAATATCATCGCTAGGAATACTTGTGGGCAATTTTTCTTCCTTTTCTGTTACAATGAAAGATAATTCATAAAAATCAGGTTTTAACACAGAATTTGAAATTGCAAATATTTTGATGTTATTTGCCCCAATTCCTAAATCCTTTGTAGTTTCTGAAGGAATTGTAATTGTAATTTCTTTATCATCTAGATTTAGCGTTTTTGATGATATCATATTCCCCTCACTATTTGTTAAAAAGTAAAGTATGTTGTCTGAATTTTCTGCTTCTACAACTATGTTTAGTTCTACTCCTTTTTGGAGTGTATTTTTCATATCTACTTTTTTGATTTCTGGAAACTTTGCATTTTCAAACTGCTCCCACTTTCCAATTTTAAATGGATATGATTTATCAATGAATTCTCTAACTGTTATTGTTCTTGATTCCGGTGAGTATGACTCTAGATAAAATGGGCCATTACTAATCACTGCGTGATTGTTGGTTTCAATCCATTTTATCGATGAATCATATCTGTTTTGAAAATACTCTGAATCTCTAGAGTCCTTTAATGCATTTGGGATGAATCGTGCATTTTTGAATTCTTGCAAATAATTTTTGATGGTGTTTGCATCATTTGGAACTATTAGTGATAACCAGCTTACATTTTTGCTTGTAGCCCCTGATCTTGAAAATGAGGCTTTTCCATCAATTACTGCCTTTTCCATTGCAGCATTAATTTCCCATGGCATTGAACTCCATAATAATGCCCATTCTGCAATCTCCCCTTCATCAAAATGCCAATAATCTACATAAACTTCAATTGTATTCTCGTCAATCACATTAACTCCTTTGATTGTTTGAATACTCTGAGCAGCCCTTGGTGTGAACTCTGTATCAAAAGTTCTATCGTTTTCATCTGTTTGTGTTCCCCATTCTATTGTAAAATATAATGCATGAAGAATATCATTCATGTCCATTTTTTGTCCATTATGCCAATTACTAAATTCAAAATCAAATGTTATCTTGCTAGTTGCCTGCGAATTTACTTTTACAGTAGTCCATTCTTGCAATATTGGATTCCATGTTTTTGTTTCAATTGGAATGTCAAGTTTGTCTTTAGGTCCTGCAGTTTCAACTTGCCAATTTGCTCTAACTGGAATTGTTTCACCAGTGAATGGGTGTTTGAATGTTCCAGGATCTGATATGATTCCCCAAATATGTCTACTATAACTATCAGTTAAACCCATAACTGGATTCCAAGCTCCTTGATAAATTTGCTTGACTCCGATTACAAATTCATCACTATCGCTTTTAGCATTAATTGGTGTGAATCTACTTGGAACTCCTGCACCAAAGTCATTTACAATTCCTGAAACTTTTTCATTTGCTACATATTGATCAACTTTACTTGCCAAAAAAACTCTGACTGATTCATTAATACCTTCCACAACTGCTTCTTGGATTAACTCTGATCTTTTCTCTGATGATTCAAAATCACCTGTGTAAATTTTCTGAGTCAACGAATCTAATTTGTCATTTTTATAATTCCAATATGACATATCGTTAAATCCTGGCATGTTTGAAAACCAGGGGGAATACATTTGCCCTAATCCTACTGAATCATATCTTACAAACGCAGAGCGTGCCCACCCTTCAGTGTATAAACCCCATTTCAAATCTGAAGGATTCGAACCATATACTACAACAAATGCTTTGTTTAAATCCCCGAAATCTTTTTTGACCGTAAATCCAATTTTTTCTAGTTCAACAGATAAAATTTCTCCAATTGATTTTCTAACTGGATCATCACTTCTTATGAAAATTGTAATTTCTATTGGTGTGCTTGAAATTTGCCATTTTCCGTCAATCTTTTGGGCTCCTTTCTCTTCTAGAACTTTGGTGATAATTTCATTTGCAAGAGATGGATTGTATTTGAAATTAAATGACTCTAATTGCTTGATTATTGTAAGATATTCTGGATCAGATGGACTGTAGTAAGAAATTATTGGCGCTCCATACCCTCCCATCAATTCATTCACAATTAATTTTCTATCGACTAAATAATTCAACGCAAATCTGATGTCTCTATCTACAAATGGATTAAATTTTTCAGATTCTGCAGGATTTACTAATATGCTATATGATCCACCTGTAGAATCAAAAACCTGTAATCCTTCTCTTGATTGAAGATTTTCTAATCTATCTGATGAAATTCTATAATAATATACATCAAGATTACCCTTTCTTACTTCTTCTAGTGCTGTATTTTCATCTAAATACTGAATAAATTTAACTGAATCAAAAAATGTATTTTTTTCTGCAACTGCTTCATCATACATTAAAGTTGCAATTGAAAGAGCTAGCAGTATAACTAGCAATTTTTTCATACTCTTATTTTCAAAAGCTTGTAATAAAATCTATATCATAATAACTTCAAGTTAATAGTTCTTAAAACCTATATCTCCCTATGAGTCAAAAAATAAAGTTGAAAATTCATCCTAAAATGGTTAATGGATTAAACGGAATTATTCAAGGTGGCGTATCCGTTGAGGATTTTTCAGCTGTTACAAAAATGAATCTTGTAGATTCTGAAATAATTCTTGAAGAATTTATCAAAAATGATATCGGTACAAAAAAAGATGATAATTATTATTTTGAAGATGGTGACAAATTAAAAATTGCAGTTAAATTGCTTGAAAAAGGTCATCCTATAGATGAAATCTCCATTGCACTTGATTGGAGAGATTTCGAAGGTTTAACTGGGGAAATTTTATCGTCTAAAAATTTTGGAGTTATTAAAAATATGATTCTTACAAAACCCCGTATGGAAATTGATGTGATTGGAATTAGATTGGGTATTGCTATTTTAATTGATTGTAAACATTGGAAGCGATATAGTTCTTCAGCATTAGAAACTGCAGTTAAAAAACAAATAGAGCGCACAAAACACTATGTAGAAAAAACTCCTGGCTCTATGGCTGTACCTGTAATTGTAACATTATACCAAGATAAAATAAATTTCATTGAGAACGTTCCAATTGTTCCTATTTTTCAATTCTCTTCATTCATTGATGAATTTTATGGAAATATTGATCAGATGAAGACTATAGAAACAGACTAGTTATGAAAAACAATACTCCGCCAATGACAAATGCTTTGGTAATTTTTAATGAATTATCTAGTGCTTTGGAATAATCTTCGTATATTCCCTGCCCCATGACTTTGACATTTGACTCGTTTTCTAAAATTTCAAATTTAGCCGGCGTTGTTTCTGATTCTGCACTCTTGGCAATCTCTAAAAACCACTTTGAAAGTTTGTCTGCACTTGTGATTAACCCTAATTGATAATACCCATTTCTGTTTCTAGCTTTTACGGGGGCATAGTGAGTATCTGATGTACAAATTTCTAACAGGTTGTAATCTCTTTTTGAAAAATTATCTATTATTTTCTCTCTAACTCCATTTTCCATGTTGTTTGCATCTGCCCAACCAAGAAAGTATTTTTTTCCATTAATTACTAGGCATACAATTCCTAATCCGCCCATTCCTAAATCCTCTGTCCAAACATCCATGTCATCAGAATTTGCATAGCCAAATTCTATTGGATAACTCTCTTTTGTAATCAGAGAGTCTAAACAAGATTTTGCCGCTTTTAACATGTCTTCTCCATCTTCTTTGGAAATCTCCTGACCCATTGCATTATGACAATCCACTGTCATTATTCTTGCATAATTTCTATTCTTTGCATATTGCTCAATTTCTGTTTTCATATAGCTTGGAATATCTTCCATACCGTGTGGTGACAAGGACAAAAACAATAATGGATTATTTCCAAAAAGTAATCCTGTTACTCTTGCTTTGTTAATTTGAACTGTAACTGGTTCTGTACAATGTAACCCTTCTTCTTTGACCTTGCTTTCTTCAATTTTTTTTAAATAATTTTCTACTTCATTTCTTGATGGTAAATTCAATGAATGATCAGAAATACTGTGCATGACCATTGCCGTTGATGATAAATTTTTGTAAATTAGGTATGGGATGTTGCTTCCACCTACTGGATGATATGGGCCCGGATGGATTTCTGGTAATACCATTCTAAATTCTGTTTCTCCGTTAGGTGATGACAATCTTAATTGTGATGTGGTTACTTTGGTTTCACTTGAACGTTGTTCCATTAGTTCTTCAGCATCTTCAAAATCATTTCCTTGTGATGCAAGATATGCTTGAATTGTTTTATGTGTGCTCTCCATCCCTGGTCTTCCAGCTCTATCGGTAAGAACTGACCAAATACTTGCAATTATCATAAAAGATATTCCGTATACTAATCCAATAGGTTCGTAAAGTATTGAGAACCACATATCTTGTGGAATTAATACAAAATACATTGCTAATGGTTGGATGAAACAAATTGCCCAAGCTTTTTTGAGACTTGCTCCAAGTGTTGTCGTGTAAATTCCTATTCTGAAACTTGCAAAAAGCAACACTCCAAAAATTATAAAGAATAATTCTATCTCTTTTGCTAAAACAACGCTTGATAGTATACCCATCAGTATTGTTACAGTCCATAACATATTTCCAAATAGTGATGAATGCAATGATTTGGAATATTCTTTTTTCTTTGAGAATCTTGTATCTAGTAATTGGGTTACAACTAAAACTCCTAGAACAATTGGTAGTCTGTACCAATTTTGTTCAAAACCTAAACTACTCAAATATCCAAAATATGTTGCAATAACCATCACTGAGGCCACTACCAATGAAACAACTAATGAAAAATAATGTGATGATGGATTAACTAGAGTAAGAGAAAACCTATTGTGTATATTTGAAACATCGTCTGATTCTTGTTCCATTGTTTTTTCACGGAGCTAGGAAAAGATCGATTACCCATGAAATTACAATTAAGCTAATTGGAATGGATACTACTATTCTTGGATCTAATTTGAATCCCTTTGTTTCATCTTCAAAGAATCTCATTAAACCCCCACTTGATGCTGGAAGTGGTGCTGATTTCTTGTTACTACTCATTATATCTCGACATCCGGATTTTTACATAAAAACTTTATTGTTTTCCTTTAATTTTCTCTAATGTCTCTAATACTGAATTTACTGATTTTAGAATTTCTTGCTGTTTCTCATGGTTTTTTTCTGTTTCGAGTTCATTTGATAATACTTGCAACTTTCTTTCAAGAATTTCTTCCAGTCCTGTTTTTTTGTTCTGAGATGATCCATCTAATTTAATATCCTTTTTTTCTGGCTCACGTCCGCAACTGATACATAATGCATGTCCTTCTTTCATTACTCTGACTCCTTTACAATATGGACAAGGATCTCCAAGTAATGTTGCACCATTTAACAGCATTTCAGCAGCTTTTTTTGTAAGATCTTTGGACAATACTGTTCGTTGATTTTCTATCTAAAAAATCCATATATTTTTAATTTGTATGAATAGTTCAAACAAGGCTTAATAGTGCGTAATATCGAATTTATTTCGAACGAATGGCAGTAATTTGTAATACTTGTGGTCTACCAGAAGACTTGTGCGCATGTGGTGAACTTGCCAAAGATAGCACTAAAATCATTATACGATTAGAAACTAGAAGATTTAAGAAAAAAGGTACTATGATTGAAGGATTAGATCCAAAACTAAACAATTTGGAAACTGTAGCCAAAGAACTCAAAAATAAATACGCTTGTGGAGGAACTGCTAAAGAAGGTTATATCTTCTTACAAGGTGATCATAGAGATAGTATCAAAGACACTTTGATTCATTTAGGATTTGCTGCAGACACTATAGAATTACATTAGAATACATTGCAACATTCCAATAGAATTCTCCAATTCCTTGGAATCCCATTCACTGCATTACAATCAATTATTCTTGGTTTGTTACTTGTTTCTTTTCCTATGGGAATCTATATTGTTTTTGCAAGTAACATTGGTGATGATATTAATTTTGAATATCCTTTAACTCATCTAACTATTTTTGAGGGTACTGACTTTTATCAAACAGCCCTTGATGTCACCCTTGGAGATGCTTTTGCTATTTTGTGGATTTTTTATGTTGCATTATTTACAATTGCAATTTTAGGTCCAAAACATGGATTTTTAAAATCACTTTCGCCAATAATCTCTTTTGGTAAATTCAACACTACAACAAACTATATGATTGGAATTACAAAATGGTTTTCAATACTAATCTTGATTTCTGCATTGATTAATTTCATTCAAGAGTCATTTGGTATCGTGACCGTACCTCCTTTAGATGACAATAATCTAATTCAGTTTTTTTATGTCTCTCTTGCCCCTTTGATTGAAGAGTTTGGGTTTCGCTTAATTTTGATTGGTATTCCGTTGTTTGCGTTATATTCAAACAAATCTTCTCCTAAATATTTTATCAAATGTCTATGGGCTCCAAGTTCGCTGCATATCTATGATTATAAAAAAGCATTTTTACTAATTGTCTTTGTTGGAGTCTTTTTTGGATTTGCACATATTGCATTTGCTGAATCCTGGACTGAAGGAAAATTTGCACAAGCTGCAGCTAGCGGCATTGTCTTAGGTTGGGTTTATCTCAGGTATGGGTTTGTGGCTTCTCTTTTGATTCATTGGGCTATGAATTATTTTGTTTTCTCTTATGCAAATTTCATCTCACAATTAAACTTCATTACAATCGAGGAAGCATTTTCTTATCCTCTGATGACTTCATTGGAAATATTGTTGTTAATATCGGGAGCTGTCTCCGTTTCAATTTTATTTGTAAATCGTTTTTACACTAAAAAGGAATATTCATTAGAGATTTAGTGCTACTTTCAAACCTTTGTATCTGTTTCTGATTGTAACTTCAGTTACCCCTGCAGCTTCTGCAACATCTCTTTGTGTTTTATTTTCTCCATTTGTAACACATGCTACATACAGTGCTGCAGCTGCCAATCCCATTGGATCTTTTCCTGCTGAAATTTTATTTTCTTCTGCTGTTTGTAAAATTTTGGTTGCCTTTCTTTTTGTCTTTTCTGACAAACCTGCTTTGCTTGCAATTCTTGAAATACATTTGATTGGATCAACTACTGGCATTTTTAAATTCAATTCTCTTAGTAATAGTCTGTAGCATCTTGCAATGTCTTTTCTTTTGATGTTACTTGCTTGACCTATATCTTTTAGAGTTCGTGGCGTTTCTGTGTCTCTACATGCAGCATAAAGTGCTGATGCAATTAATGCTGAAATAGAGCGTCCTCTGACTAGCCCTTTCTCCAATGCTTTTCTGTAAATGTATGCTGCTTTTTCAATTACTGCATCCCCTACTGCTAGTTTGTCTTTTAATCTATCTAATTCGCTAAATGCCTGTCTGAAATTTCTATCCACTGGTTCGTGAACTTGACTTCTACTATCCCAAGTTCTTAGTCTCTCAATCGTACTCTTCATTGAAGCCGTTAATGGCTTTCCTGTTGCATCACGATTTTGTGGATTGATTACAGTAGCTAGCCCCATATCGTGCATTGCCAGTGATGTTGGAACTCCTGCTCTGCTTTTGTTTTCACCTTCATTTGAAAATGATCTCCATTCTGGTCCTGACTCTTCGACTTTATCTGTAATAACAAATCCGCATTTACCACAAAAATTCTCCCCCGTATTGGCATCAGTAACAACTGTTCCTTGCCCACATCTTGGACACCTGTCTTTTGGATTTACATTTTTAACCATCTTTATATCTCACGAAACCTTTTATGATACTATTTAAAATTTTCTAAATTATAGTTTATAAGTTTGTTGGTGATCTCCATTTAGATTTTCTGATCTTGCTAAAACTGTAAATCAGTTAATTTCCAAAATTTTTTTGATTTTTTCAGCGATATGGGGCTTTTCATTTTGTTCTAATAAAAATTTCAAATCTTCCATATTATCTACATCCCACATTATTCTTTTTACAAAAACCATTGCAACATTTAGTGTATGCTCTTTTGCAGTATTCATATGAATTTTGTAGCTATCCTCATCATAATGAGTTTCCATTAAATCAATAGGCATTCTTGCAAGAGCATTTGTCCCATCAAATCTTCTTGAAGGAATAATTATTGCAAAATTTGGTGGTGCTTTGTAATTTAACATAAAATCAATGTCTTGTGTTTTGATGTATGGGATGTCTTGAGGAAAAACAATGGATGCATCAAAATTATTTTCTAATAGATATTTGTCTGCAATTGCTACTGCACTATTGACGCTCTCTTCTTTCTCATCAATTAGGACTGTAGACTTGAATTTTTTTCCAATCTCTATTGCTTTTTCTTCTTTTGTTACTATGATTATTTTATCAATTTGAGGGGAAATTGAAATTGTATGTATGATCTCTTCTAGCATAATCTCACACAAATTTTCAATTTTTTCTGGAGATAAATCTAAACGTGTCTTTGCATTGGAGAAAGTTTTTACAGGAATTATTGCAGCTATTTTCAAATTAAACGTGGACTTGTTTTAAAATGAAATTTGCTAATGCGTCTTCAGCTAATTTATTTTTCATAGTAATTTTAGTTTCAAAAACTCTCATGTCTAAACTTTGAATTTTCTTTGTAAGTAATCTATCTTTAGAATCTAAGATGATGTTCGAACATACGTCTGAATACATTTTTGCTAATCCGTAAGCATTTGATTCAATTCCTGCTGCCTGCATGTATTTTGCTGCCGGTCCACTTATCGCATTTTCCCCAATTAGTGGACTAACTGCAACAACTTTTTTCTTTATTTTTGATAATTCTTTTCTAATACCTTTAATCTGTAACATGGGTCCGATTGATGTAAGGGGATTTCCTGGAGCTAAAATCACCATGTCTGCATCATGAATTGCATTTACTGCTTCTGGGTTTGGTCGTGCTTTGTCTGCCCCGATATATTGGATTCCTAAAACTGGATCCTTGCCTCTATGTTTTACCCAGTATTCTTGTAAGTGTAATTCTCCCTTGTCCGTTGTAATTCTCGTCTCAATACTGTTATCTGTAACAGGAATGATGTTGGCACTTACTGCAAATTTCTCACACATCCATTTTGTAATGTCGCTGAGGTTTTTTCCATTTTTTAACATGTTAGTTCTAATCAAATGTGTTGCAGCATCTCTATCACCTACTCTGAACCACGTCTCCTCTCCAAAAACTTCCATTTGACGTAAAAAGTTGAAAGTGTCCTTTTTCATTCCCCAACCTCTTTCTTGATCAAGCAAATCTGCTAAACCATAAACAATGGTGTCTATATCTGGACAAACATAGAGTCCATAAAGCCAATAATTATCTCCAACATTACTAATCACATTAACTTTAGACTCTTGAGCTACTAGTCCTCTAACTAATTTGACTGAACCTGTTCCTCCTGCTAATACTGTAATCATACCATTTTCCCCTAAAACTATCAGGTGTTGTTATATTACCTCATATTACTTTTTCAAAAAATTGCGATCAATAAACTTAGGATAAGTTTATTACTGTTATTTTGTGGATTTTACTCGTGTCTAAGGCTGTAATTTTAACAGTTTTGCTGGTAGGACTTGTTGTATTTGGTACTTCTAGTCCTGCATGGGCTGCACAATTAGATGCCCGAATCAATCCAAATGCTGATGAATCCCCATTTACTATGAATTATCTAAAAACTGTATTCATTGAATATCCTAATGGTGGAAAACTCTTTGATGAACTCCGTGGAAAAGAATGGACTGTTTCTGGAGTTGCAGATTCATCAAACCCTGGTGTTCAAGAATTAATCAAAAAATTAAATCAAAAACTATCTGATGATGGAAGTCATGCAAAAATCTCCGATTTGAATGTGGCTTATGAATTCTTTCTTAAAGGAAGAAACATCAATACATCAATAGATTACAAAGTTCTTCTTGAAGGAACTATTTCTGGCTATGTAATTACAAAAGATTCGCAAAGATCTTTGGTAGATTTGGGATGGAGGGGAATGACAGTAAATGATGAGATTAACATTGATGGTGTAGAAATCAACATACCAATTAACATGCTAAGAGACCAAGAACCTGAAGTTTTTGCTGTTATTTCTGGAACTGAAGCTGAACAAGTTCTTCATAGACCTATAATTAATGCTGATTTTATTTTACAACAACCAATTACCAACTGGCACTTTTTGTTTGATCCTACTGGTATCAATGTAGATGCTGGAACATTTGGATTGGATGAATCTATTTCTGGATTCGTTGTTTCTAGTTGGACTATGGGTGAAAGTAGTATTAGAGAAGGCAGACAAGTAGAAAGAGTATTCACTGCCGAAGTTAACGCTGATGAAAAATATGTTATTAGAAGTGTTCAATCTTCAGATCAAGCTAATCTATCTTTGATTGGATTTGGTGCTTTAGATATTTTAGATGGTCTTGAAATTGCAGGTGTTACTCCAACTACTCCTGAAGGTTATGGGACAACATCTACTGGTGACTTTCCAATTTACATTGTTTATGGAATGGCAGGAATGGCTGCAGTTGCAGGAATTGCATTTTTCTTTGTAAGTAGTAGATCACTTAAAAACGAAAAAGTTGGTCAACAAGGAATTGATCCTAGTAGATTAGTTGGTTATCAAACTAGTGCATCATCTGGTGGTTATCAAACCAATAGGGGTGAGGCTCAATTAAAAGATGAAAATAATTATCAACAAACTAGAAGTGTTTACGAAAACACTGCACCACAGGAAACCACTACTCCTCCACCAACAATGGCTAATCGTGAAGAGGCAGCATGTGGATGTGCTGCATCTGCTGAAATGGGTTCTGAATGTGATTGTGAGATGCAGGGATCTTGTTTGTGTGATGCATCTTGTGGATGCGCAGCAGAGATTTGTAAAGAAAACGCTCAATCCATGAGTTAGAATTATAAAAATTAAAAAATGTGTGCTGGGAGTAACCCTCCTTCTGTTTTCACGATATTTCGCTTTGCAGCCTACCTGAACCTAGTACAGGAACTTGAAGTTCTGTTTGGCCTTGCTCCATGTGGGGCGGCTTCTTTCATTCCTTTTATGGAAACCTCAGGTTTTGCCATCATAGTACGCCATATTGGATTTTTTTCTGCTCCGTTGCCAATCATCTCTGATTATCCATCTCCGGATCACATTTCCTGTATGGAGGGAGGAGTTTCCTCTGCCGTAGCAGCGTGTCGTGCTCCAGCTCACATGATATTTGGATATCTTGATTGAATTTGAGTATTACCTTTGGGGTTTTATGCCTATGATGAATAATGTTCCAAATTCACGTTTCCATTTTTTCTTATTTTTCAAATCTTTGATTTGTTTTGTTTTTGTTATGAGTCCTGCATTTTTAAAAAACTCTCTCCATTCTTTTTTTGAATGCAAATGCATCTGAATTTTCATGATTTTTGCCCATTTTGCAGTGGCCTTGTTGTCTGAATAAAAATCAGTTCCGCAGAAAAAACTTCCTCCAGGTTTTAACATGCTACATATTTTTTTTAGGGCAACATCAATTGAATCTGTGTAATAAATCGATTCCATTGAAAAAATAAAGTCAAATTTACCTTTGTCATTCATTGATTCGATATCTGTATGAACAAATTCTTCTTTTTTACCATCTTTTTTTTGTTTTGCTTGAATGATCATTTTCTTACTTTTGTCAATCCCTACTGCTTTTATACAATTTTTCTCTTTTGAGATTTTCTTTACTACCCAACCATTTCCACAACCCACATCCAGAAATGTAAATGGTTTATCAAATGTCACAGATTGTAGAAATTTTGAAACATTTTTTCCATGCTCTACTTCCATTAATTCTGCTCTTCCATTTTGAGCCCATTTGTCAAAAGTCTTTCTAACTTCATCCATGACTGTTGGGGATTTTTCATTTCATTTTAATTTTCGTTTCACTGATGATTGATATGAACGACTTCTACGTGGCGCTTATATTTTATTTCTATTAATTTAGTTTGAAAAGAATTGCCTGATGAATCATGCAGAAACTGTGGTGGAAAATTGTATGAGCATACTAAATGCTCGCATTGCTTGAAGCCAAATAGCATGATTTGTAAAAATTGTACCCTTTGTACACCCGAGCAATTCCATTCAATTTGTATGTTGAAAAATACCGACCATGCCAAAACTGTGCCAAATATCAAGTCTGGCAACTACTTTACTGTAGTTGCCATGGCTTGATTATGTAGATTTGTATTTTTTTACATATCATAGCTACTCAAGTTTTAAGTATGATTAATCTCGGTTTGTAAATTTATGGGGAAATATCCAGTAGTTTTGAGCCTAATAGTATTATTACTGATGCCAGTTTATGCATCTGCGCAAAGTCCTGATAGAATCACAATTCTTGATGATTTTGGAAATTATGAGAGTGGTGAACCTCTATTCGTTTACGGAAATATAGCAAACATTACTGATGATTCTTTTTTAATTTTACAAATTTTTAACCCTGAAGGTGATTTGTGTCAAATCCAACAACTAATGCCTTTGTCAAACGGGGTTTTCATTACTGACGTAATCCCATTAAAAGGTAGGATCTGTGGACTTTCTGGTGAATATGAGATTAAATTATTTTATGGTGATTATTCTAAATCAACAACATTTACTGTTTCATCATCAATTTTTTCTGAACCAAATAATGATGAGAAAATTTCTATGGCTCAAAAACTGGTAAATGATAAAGCATCATCAATTAGTGACTTGTTTGATATTTCATCACCCGTATCCAATCAGACATCAAATAATCTTGTTGAATTAGAATCAACCTATGTAGATCTCTGGATAGAATTTTTTGCAGATGATTTAATTCTTGACGTTGATCCATTAATTCGACCTGCTATATCTTCTTCACTTGACTCTGTTCAAAAATTATTAGATGACGATGAAATATCTTTTGAGATTGCAAAGTCTATTGATAAAACAATCTATTCTTCAATTTTTTACTATCACATTGGTGATAAAACAAAGGCAATAGGTTTGTTAAGTGACGTCTTTGTAGACATTAGGAATGTAAACCCTGAAAAGATAAGCAGTCAAAGAACTCCTACTTTTGATGAGTTAGAAGAGACATTGCTTAACTTGATGAAAAAATCGGATACTGTAATGAGCAAACCTGTGAAAAATGAAGTGGGATTTATTTTTGCAAGGGGAACAGCTCCAATTTATTCAGACGAGCTAGGGGAACTAATTGACATTCTTTCCAAATCAAGGTACCTTGATGTTGTATCACGAAAACAAAGTGATCTTTACAGATTAGTTCAAAATGATTGGGATTCTCTTAAACCCTCTTTGATGAGTAAAGAATCTATTGCTGAATTAATTGAATCAAAAACTCGTGTTTCTGAATTGCATCAATCTGCAATTTTACTGAGAGAACTAGATACTGTTGAGCGATTCATTTCCACTGATTCTGAGGAAAACAGTGATCTTGCTAATCTAATTATGCCTGATTGGGATGATTTAGAAACTGATTTGGCACTGGCAACTTCAGTTCAAAGCATTTTGGATTCAGAATCTGAAATAATTCAAATGGCTCAGATAATGGACATCTCTTCAAGAATTAGCAAGAGTGTTGAGATTTCTCAATCAAGTGGGATCAACTCTGTACTTGTAGCAGATTGGAAATTACTCTTAGAAAGAGTAGAAAATGCCGGATCTACAGATGAAATTTTACAAATTGTCTCCGAATTTGATCAATCTATGACTGAATTAAGAGAAAAACGAAATCCCTTGTTAGTTTTAGAATTTCAGTACAATACAATGAAACAAAAAGCTGAACTTCAAGCAGATTATGAAAATCTATTTTTGATTGACAATGCTCTTAAAATTTTAGATACTGCCAAACAAATGGAATCTGGTAATCCTTCAATCACCCGCATTGATAGAATTGAAGTTTTACTAACTTGGGTAAGTGAGAAGGCCCCACAAATAAAATCTGATTTGGATTCATATGATAAAGATGCATTCAAAATACGTGCAAGTGATATTTTGCAACGTGCAAAATCCCTTGAAAACTTAGTTGAACTTAGTCTTACAAAGAATAGATTCTTACCAAACTATATTGAATTTACAGAGAAATTTAATGAAAAAATAGATGATGTTAGAGACCTTGTAATTAAAAATGATCTTGATCAAGCTGATGCTCTGGTGAGGGAATTGTTTGGAGAATGGACTGATGTTTCACAAGCATATGCAAATGATCCACTTGGCTCTGATGTTGGTTATACTACAGATGAAATAAAACGTATTGAATTTCGTAAAAAACTTAATGCCTTTTCAAATATGGTGTCTACATTTTACAACAATGAATTTTCATCACACGTTGATGAATATAACAAAATGATGGATGATGCCAATGAATTAATCAGCATTGCAAATTTTGTTGATGCAGAATCTAAAATTTTGGATATAGGGGGTTATCTTAGCGAGTATTTAGTTTTAGAAAACCCAAAAATTATTTATGATATTTCATTTGATTCTGAAAAAGACATATGGATTCTAAATGGCGCAACTGAAAAATCTGTATTTGATAGACGTGAAAATCTCTATGTTACTATATTCAATATGGATGGCAGTACTCATAGTAGTTTAAAATTCACTGATACAAAACAAGGCAATTTTTACACTCAATGGATTGCTCCTACGGATCCTGGTCTCTATGTAGTGATGCTACAATATCAAGATTCGAAGGCTACTCAGATTGTTCATGTTGAAGAAGAATTTGACTACAAATACACTACTTCTGATTTGAATTTAGTTGAATTAGCTCGAGAATTCGAAGAACTTGAATCCTTTGCAGAAAAATTTGGTGGTGATGATTTTGCTAGTAGTTCACGATTTTCATCAGTAATCACTGAAATCAAAGCTGGTTTTATTGACAAAGATGCAGCAAGTGTGGGTGAAAATATCGATGAATTAAAGTTGATTATTGAACGATACCTTCCAATTCGCTCCCGAACTGCGGTAATTGAGGCATCCTATGAAGATGATAAATTGATAGTGTCCGGAGCCGTTCAAAAAACAATTGCTTTTAGAGAGGATCTATTTGTTGACATTTTTGATCAGAGAGGAAACCTGGTAGAGGAGATTTCACTCAAAGATAATTCTTCAGGATTGTTCTCTAAAGTAATATCTGAACCATTTGATCCTGGACTTTATGTTATCCAATTAGAATATCATGATATTCGTGTAACTGACTTTTTTAATGTAAAGTGATTATTTTTTCCCTTTAACTAAATTGAAGAGTTGTCTTACTGCAAGTTTTGGATGATGTGTTGCCAATTTTACCATGTTTGATAATCCAAATTCTGCTTTAATAAAATCAATAAATTCTTCTGAGCTCAATTCTTTGATGATATCTAATTCTTTATCCCACGCTTCATCTGATAGTCCAATCCATCTGTTTTGTACTTTACCCGCAGAGTTAATTTTTGACTCAATTGATTTTCTCCAATTTTCTTCATAGGGTTTCAATGCTGCTTTGTCTGTTTTTCCTGATTTTATTGCATCTGCTGATACTTTTCCTGCAATTCTTCCAAATTTTATCGCATATCTGATTCCTTCTAAAACTAATGGATTTGCTTGACCTGCAGAATCTCCAACTAAAATTAAATTATTAAAAACAGTGTCTCTTGACAAGCCATCATTTGGAATTAATCCGTAATGAAATTCAATTGGTGTTATCTTCCCTAATTTTTTTATTGGACCTGTCTTTGCATCCATTAGTTCTTTGAGTCTTTGAGTTGGGTCTACATTTGATTCTGGTTTTCCAATTCCTACTCCAATCCTAACAATATTGTTCCCTAAAGGAAAAATCCACGCATATCCAGCTGGTGAATACTGTTGACCTACCATTAACCACCATGTGTCTGATTCAACATTTTCTGCTTTTACCTCGTACTCTGCACCTGCGCCAAACCTTTTCCATTGAGTAACAAATCCCATTGCTTTGCATACTGTAGATGGAAATCCGCTGGCATCGATTACTACTTTGGAATGAAATATAATTTTTCCATCAGGTCCAATTCCGCTTACTCCTATAATATTTCCCGCCTCGTTTTTGATTACATCGTTGACATTAGTTTTCAAAAATATGTCTACGCCTGATTCCTTTGCTTGTTGAGCTAACCATCTATACGATTTTCTAACATCTAAAACAGCAGCTCGCGGAACTGAATCGCTAATTGTAACTTCATTATTTGGGGAACAAAATGAGAAATTTTTAATTGGATTGTAGCAATCCTCTGGAATCCCAAACTCTTTGATATTTTTAATCCATGTGACTCCGCTGGTTCTTACCGTTTCTGCAATGGATGCCTCTTTTTCTATCAATGCAACTTTGACTCCATTTTTTGCAGCTGCATATGCTGCTGAGGAACCTGCTGGTCCTCCTCCTACTACAACTAAATCATAATCATACTCTTTATCCAAACTTAACTAAATCTGAAACAGCTAGGATATAATTTTGAGGAATTTTTTTCAGACTTATTTCTTTAAAACTGGAGTGCCTGTTGTATCGTTTTCTCTTTCAGAATCAAAGGTTTCCATATGTGCTGGGTCTCTGTGCATGTAACTGTGAGTTTCTCCTTCATTCTTTCTACAGAATTTTGAGTGTATTGTCTCCTCGATCTTTAATGTTGTTTCATTTTCATGAAAAAGACGTTTACCGCAGTCAGGGCATATGAATTCAGGCATATTTTCCGTCCACATC
This sequence comes from Candidatus Nitrosopumilus sp. bin_68KS, assembly GCF_054095825.1. Classification (NCBI taxonomy): domain Archaea; kingdom Thermoproteati; phylum Nitrososphaerota; class Nitrososphaeria; order Nitrosopumilales; family Nitrosopumilaceae; genus Nitrosopumilus; species Candidatus Nitrosopumilus sp. bin_68KS. The sequence goes on along the minus strand of NZ_JBSWSP010000004.1, from coordinate 33,176 downwards.
AAATCTATTTAGATGTTTCATGCTGTATTGAAAAACTATTTTCCCCTTGAACAGAAACTTTAGATGGTTTCTAATTTTTGATTATTTGTGGATGAATCACAAATCTCATCTTTTGTAATGTGGTCGGCAATTACAGGAATTGTTATGGTCATAACGGGATTGAGTTACCGTGCATTTTTGAGGGCAAAAAACACTGACTCTAAATCTTGAAAAAGGATTATCCTTCTGAAGCTGTCTTTCCACCGTCTACATTGAGAATGGTCCCTGTTACCCAGTTTGCCTCATCTGATGCTAAATAAAGTGCCGCATTTGCTACATCTACTGGTTCCCCAACTCTTGCAAGAGGTAATCTTTCTTCTAAAACTTTTCTTGCTTGTGGATCATCCAAGTATGGTTTGATCATTCCAGAATTGATTATTCCTGGATTTACACAATTGCATCTGATATTTCTTCTTGCATATTCAACGGCGATTGATTTTGTAAACATGGAAATTGCTGCCTTGGTAGCTGAATATACTGCTAAATGTACTCTTGGTATTGCTCTTTCACTTGAGATGGAACCAATGTTTACAATAGATCCATTCTTTACATCTGACATTTTTGAAAGCACTGCCTTTGTCATATGGAATACTCCTAACAGATTCACATCTATGAGTTTCTTTATTTCCAAATCTTTCATTTCATGAAAGTGTACTGGGTCATTTATTGCTCCAGCATTATTTACTAAAATGTCTATTTTACCATAAGTATCCATGATTTGATTTACTGCTTGAAGCGCCTGCGATTCATCCGTCAAATCACAAGTAACTGAAGCTGTTAACTCTTCGTTTCCGATCTCTTTCCTTGCTTTTTCTAACCCTTCTAGGTTTCTTGCAACTAAAACTACTTTTGCTCCTTCTTCAGTAAATCTTTTCACAATACCTTTACCTATGTCACTTGATGCTCCTGTAACTATGGCTACTTTATCACTTAGTCTCATACTGTCATCAAGAACTCATAACTTATAGAATTTTTGTTTTGCTTTATTCGTGATTTTGGTATTATTTAGAATCATTAATTCTTTTAATATGTTCGATGATTCCTGTATAGTCTATATTTCCAAGTCCTTCATTTAACGCATCTCTGTAGACTTCTTCAGCTTTTTCAATCATTGGTAATTTTATTCCTAAAGATTTGGCAGTTTCTATAATCGTACTGATGTCTTTTTTTAGATTTGCAAGAGTAAATGTGGCTTCATATTCACCATTTGCCATTTTGTATGCTTTTTTTTCACTCATTCCTGTTTTGAAATATGTTGAGTTTAAAATTTCAAGAAATAACTTGGGTTCTACATTTGATTTTTTCACCAGTATGATTCCTTCTGATAGCGCAAGTGCTAGCATAGTAATTTGAAGATTCATAGCCAGTTTGACTGAATGAGCCACTCCACTTTCTCCTAGGAAAAATACTTTGTTTGCAATGGTCTTAAAAATATTTTTACAACTATCAAATGTATTTTTGTCCCCTGATGCCATCATCACTAAATTTCCAGTAATTGCAACATTTGGTCCTCCCATCACTGGAATGTCTAATTTCTTAATATTGTACTCTAGAAATTTTTCTGAAATATTTTTTGATTCTGATGGGTTAATTGTACTCATGTCTGCAACAATCAATTTCTTATTTTTGCTTTCTATTATTCCTCCTTTTTGAAATGATACTTGTTTTACTGCATCAGCATCTTTTACTACAATTATGACAAGTTCCACTTGATCAGCAACTTCTTTTGGCGATGGTGCAATTTTTGCTCCTTTCTCTTTAATTTGTAATGTTTTTTCTTTTGTTCTGTTGTAAACTGTTACTTCAAAACCTGAATCTATCAAATGCAGTGCTACTGCATTCCCTAGCATTCCTAATCCTATCACTCCCACCTTTTTCATTTTTTACACTTCCGATAAATTGATCTTTTAATGACGTTCTTCATTTTGTATCTCCCATTGATTATTTCCAAACCTTGATGCTGCAAATTCTAATTGACCAATCGTCTTTTCTCCTTTTTTGACTTTGGCAAAATCAAATTTTTTTAATCTTAGTAATTTCTCTTTTGGTTTATATCCTCCCTCAATCACTCTGACCTTGAATCTTTTACTAGCTTTGATAATCATTTTTCTTGCAATCTGAACATCTCCCATCCATGAAAACATTTCAAAATCTCCAAAATTCTTCGTGGAGATTTCATATCCGTATAACCTTGCTTCTAGTTTAACTCCTTGTGTTTTAGCCTGATTATTCAACCATGACACTACCTCATCACCGTGACCTTTCTCAACTCCAAATGTTTCTGAATCGCCCATTTCAATCAAACTTCCCATCAAACCATAATAATCATTTTCAATTATTGTTAGACTAAAATATTGATAAAATCTTCAAATTTTATGCTCACAATTGACTGTAAGGATATCTCATCAATAAAAAATGAATTACTAGTATATGTTGCAGATAAGGTAGAAGCCATTCCTACTCTAAAACAACATCAATTTACACTATCTACATTTGACGATGATGTCTCAATTGACATTGATTTGGTAATTTCATCTATCAAAGAATACTTGGATTCCATTAATGAAGGAAAAAATTTTGCAGTGATTTCAAATAATGAACGAATTAGCATTACATCGATTTCAGGCCGAGTCATAGAACGAGAGACTGCTCAGCAATCTGACATGTTTTCTTGTACTCACTGTGGATTTGTTACAAAATACGAAGTTGAACTTAATGTTCACATGAGAATTCATTACCTTTGAATTTTTTTAAAAATTTTAAAAACTGGGTTTTTGATTATTGGTAAATCTTGAACCATTGAAAAACTATGTCCTTCAAAATGTTTCTGATACTCTAAAATGTAACTTTGTATAACTTCTAGTGTTCTAAAACTAGTTCTTATCTCATTTATTTGGGATTGTTTCCCAAAAATATCATATGCTGTGATTTTGTAGTGACTTGGTTTGACTTGATACTTTGAACTACAATACCACAAAATTTCAAATACTACTACAAAAACCCTGTACCAAATTTGTCTAGATTTTTTCTCACACTTTGATTTTCAACAGGAACTTTATAAGCACTAGTTTCCAAAAAAAATAGTGAACAAATCTTCAAAGAATAATACTAGAAAAGTGTATTGTGAAAAATGTGATCTTGTTTTAGAATCTAGAGAAAAATTTGAAAAACATCTTGATGAACATTCGTCAAGTATTACATGTGAGGTATGTCCGATTGATGTGGCAATTGCAAAATTTGTAAATTTGTTTAAACGAAAATCATCACGTAATTTGGAATAAGTTTTTTTAACCAATTAACTCTGTTTTCAAATATGAATAAAAAAGCTGTAATTTTAGGCGTAATTGCTATTGGAATTATAGCAGTCATTGCAGCGTCAATCTCAACATCACCTTCAGAAACTCTTAATCTTGATATGGGTAGAACTCATGGGACGATTTCTACAGCTATGGGCTCTGCAATTTTAGGAGATCCATCTGCTCCAATAACTATTGTCGAATTTGGTGATTATCAATGTCATCAATGTTATAATTGGTTTCATAACACAAAACCTGCAATAACACGTGATTATATTGAAACTGGAAAAGCAAATTTAGTTTTTGTTGATATGGCATTTTTAGGAAAAGATTCCCCTAAAGCAGCTCAGGCATCATACTGTGCTGAAGATCAAGGGATGTATTGGGATTATCATGATTTACTTTACACTTCACAAGAATCAAAAATTGATGGAGGATGGGCAAATTCTGAAAGACTAAAAGCATTTGCGTTTAGTTTGGGACTTGACATGGAACTTTTTGAAAGCTGTCTTGATTCTGGAAAATATTCAAAACGTGTACAGTATAACACACAACAAGCAAGAGATAACGGTGTACGTGGAACTCCTGGATTCTTTATTGTGGGACCCGATGGACAACAGCAACTTGGTGGTGCCCAACCATTTTCTGTCTTTAAACAAATCTTGGATCCATTGGTCTAAATGGTAAAAGCAACCCAACTAGTATTTTCTAATCCGAAATATGTAATTTTGGCATTTGCAATTTTTGCATCGATGTTGATTGGGTTATTGATAATGTCTGAATATATTTTTCTAGAACCATATGTTGTAAGCCATATTCCATCTGGAACTGAATTTGGGTTTGTACTCATTGTAATAATTTCAGGATTATCTGCATTAGTTCTTCCAATGAATATTTTTCGTATAAATATTCTAAAAAGTTCTAAGCAAAAAATGAGTGGTGGTATTTTCGGTTCAATCATTGGAGCAGCAGCTGGTGCTTGTAGTTGTGGGCCAATAGGATTTGCAGTAATCTCAACATTTGGTTCAATTGGTGCTACTGCTACTGCGTTTTTGACAAACTATGAGATTCCAATTAGAATAATTGCAATTGGAATATTGACAATCACCTATTTTACAACAATTAGATCACTCAAAATTGAATGCAAACTAAATTCTTGATTTGATGTATTAGAAATTACCAAATAGGCAAACATTTGGTATATGATTGATACCTTTTAGTACATTTGAAATTATACAATACCATGCGTAAAGTAGACCCTATTTCAAAAGATGATGCATGGGATAACTTTGTTTCAGCAATTAACAATGACAAAACTCTGGAGAACTATGTTCGAGCACTAAATGAATTCATGACATTTCATAAACTGAAAACCTATGATGATTTTATTTCACAACCTGTAAACGAAATCCAAGATTTGCTCAAGGAATGGATTAATCATTTGAAATCAAAGAATTTGAAAGGCAATTCAATTAGCACCAAGCTTAATCCTGTTGAATTAATGTTGGAGATGAATGAAATTGTCTGGGCTAAACGAAAGATCAAAAAGATGATTCCAAAATCAGTACATGAAAAAGGCGGTAAACGACCAATTACCAGTGAAGAGATTCAGTCACTCCTCAAAACCACTAATGATTTTAGAATGATTGCAATAATTCATTTTCTAGCTAGCACTGGAACCCGCCCTGCGGTAATTACTGATCCTCCTTTACAATTTAAACATCTGAAAAAATTAACTGATGAATGTTATACCGTAAAAATCTATGATGAATCCTCTGAAGGTTACTGGGCATTTCTTACTCCTGAAGCTAGTAGTTCCATGGATGCCTACATACGAACAAGAAAACTAAATGGTGAACATATTGATGAGTCAAGCTATCTCTTTGCAACAAAACCAAATGCCAGGACAAGAAAGAATGATTATCTTAGTACCCAGTCTGTCGCTAAAGCATTGTCAAAACTCTACAAAAAGGCTGGAATTATTCGTGAAAAGAATGGAAATCGCTTTGATTTAGCCATAACTTATGGATTTAGGAAGAGATTCAATACTATTCTCAAGCTGAATAATGATGTTAATTCCAATATTGCCGAGAAGCTTATGGCTCACAAGCGTGGGTTGGATGGAACCTACCTCCAACCTACCAGAGAAGAGTGTTTTTCTGAATTTCTAAAGGCAGTTTCAGGATTGACTATAGATCCTACTGAGAAACAAAAAATTGAGATTCAAAGTCTTGAGAAAGAAAAATCTGAATTGTCTAGAAAAATTGAAGAAAATGAAATGCAATGGGATGAGATTGAAAGACTAAGACAATCTGTTAACACTCTGATGAAAGAACGTGGAGAAAAAACACTTTCTAATTGATTTTTTTCTCATTAAAATATTTTAACAATGCTTCTCCTTTCAGTCTACCATATTGAGCAAGTTCTATTCTATCTTTTTCAAATTCTTTTAGTAATAAAAAATATTCATAATTTTCTCTGATTTTCGGACTCAATTTTTCCATTATTTTTAATGATTGTTCAAATAACAATGCATATTTCTTCAATTCGTTTTTGTATTTTCTTTTAAGCGTTATATTTGCTTCTTTTAAATTCATTAAAATTGTAATTCGTTTTTGTTTTTCCAAACATTCCATTATGTTTTGATTTAAATGTTCTAAAATCTCTTCTAAATGTTTTTCAGCATCTCTTCTAATTAATATCTCTCCTTTAGAATTTAACATCATGTTGTTGTTTGCAATAATTCTGTCTATCACTTCATTTTCTTTGAATCTTGAAATTTCCTGTACCTTTTTTTGATTTATAGTATATTCTATTGTTTTTTTATTATTTTTTCTTTTGATATAATGATCTTTTTGTAGCTGTTTGAGATGTTTATCAAAAGTTGCTCTACTCATTTTACATGTTTTTTCTGCAGCAGAAAGAATATTTCCATATCTGTTATTTCCTTGTATTATTGACATAACAATCGCATCATCCACATCCATTAGTCTAGTATGGTATACTAGACTATATATCTAATCTGTCTAACTAGACTTATGCAACAGAGACAGACAGTTGGAATTTCATTTGATAATGATGTTTTGGATATTATTGACAAAAAACGTGGATTTGTGCCTAGATCTCGATATGTTGAAGAAATTCTAAAAAAATCATTGGATGAGTAAAAATGAATTCCGTTATTCTGCAATGTTGTGAAAATAACCCAAAATTTCTGATTACCTATAAAATTGGTTCAAAATTTTATGTTTGTACTTCTTGTATTCAATCTGGCTGTTGGTCAAGAGGAGTACAAGAAAAAATACCAGTTTCAGAGACTGATGATCCGGGAAGGTCACACTCAATCTCTGAACAGGAGTTGATTAACAATGGCTAGCACAGAGATCCCAATAAAAGATTCTGATATCTTATTTCTATTGTGTAATATCTGTAAAAAAAATAAAGGTCGTTCACGGAAATTTTATAGTTTACATAGTTTGAAATGGCATAACACTCACGAACATCAGAATAAAGTTCAATCCTCATTTACAGTTTCGAATTTGAATAGAATAACGGATTGTGATCTAAAATAACGCTTGATGATGATTTTAACGATTATCTAACAAACAATTGTAACGGTTTACGTGTTACTACAAAACCAAGCTTGTTTTTTCTTAGGCGAGCTTATCAAATTAATGTAGAAAAGAAAGAACCTTTTTGTTGTACCCATTTTCCTAACCTCACTGGGAACAACTTTAGGCAATTTATTCATAAATTTAAGAACATAATTAAAGTTGAAATTAAAAGTAACCCTTGTTTTTACAAATTAAAAGGACTTGACGTTGGAAATTTTAGAACTTTTGTAACGGATGAGGGTAAGGGGTCTGTAATGATTTCCTTGCTTGAAGATGTAAAGTCTCAACCTGCTGCAATTCATGATCTTAAATTTACTTTCGAAACCAATCTTCATGAACAATTAAAAAAGATGGGATATGCTGAAGATTCAACTAACAAAGGAATTAAAATTGATTTTCCTTCATTTGATTCTAATATTGTAGTAAAGGGATTTGTATATAGAACAAAAATTCAACTGGATTTAGGCTGCAGTTACAAACCATTTGTTTATGATTTATCGGGAACTCTCAACCTGTGTTCCATTTTGGGCCAAATCCAACTCTATTTACGCCTAATTTCCCATCATGATACCCGAATTCCTTCTATCTCTTCTTGGATTATAACTCATTATCATTTTGCTAAAGATGGATCTCAAACATATTCTGGAAAATCATTCCATATCACTTTTGATGATGCATTTCACGGAATGTCTAGATTCTATTCTAAAAGATATCCTGATGGTAAAACGCTGTCTAGGTTTGAAAATATTATTACTCCTAAGATCCGATTGGAACAAGAAATCACTAAAATGTTGAATTCATAATGTATCTCTCATCATAAAATCTCAATTAATACCCGTTAAATTATCGGACTAATTATCCGCTGTTAGGCATACAAAAGAGCAAGTAGCCGGACATGATAATCAAAATTTCACTACATTAATTGGAAAGTTATCATAATTATTGTTATGTCATTGGAAAAACTATCTGGCGTAACTAACTCATTGCCATTTGCAATATTCTTAATCTTCGCTGGTCTGTGGACATTGATCTTTTGGCAAGAAGAAATATGGCGGCTTTTACTTGGCATGTGGATTTTTGGATTTGGCGTGTTTCGTATTTATAAAAATAGAAAAAATAATACAAAAAATCCTAAACAACCTATAGACTATCTGAATGAACGATATGCGAAAGGTGAAATATCTAAAACTGAATATGAACAAATCAAACATGATTTAGAATTTAATCCATAATCAAATCCTTTTTTGGTTACTACCACACATTCATTACAAATGGTTGAAGTTCCCTTAAGCTGGCGTTTAGAAGTTAAAGGTGCAGAACAAGTGAAATCTAAATTATCTGAGATCAATTCACAGTTCCAACGTGGGGAAATATCTGCATCTGATTACGGAAAATCTCTCAGAGAAGTACGACGTGACGCAAATGTCTTTACAGGAATTTCATCATTACAGAATAAAATTTTCCTAGCTCAACACCCGCTGATAAACCGATTATCTAAAGTGGGTTCAACATTATCTAGTGTGACTAGAACTCTGCTTTCAATACAAAATGCTTGGAACTTGGCAACAATAGCTAGTCAAGGCATATCATCACAGCTTGTAGACGCGCAATCTGACCAAGCTCGTTCTCAAAGATTGATTAACAAATTGACTTCTGAATCAAAACAAGGAACTGAAGAATATGCAAGAGCTCAGGAGGATTTAGCAATAGCTACAGCTCGAGTTGCAGAAATAATGAATGATGAGAAATTTCAAACATTTTCTAATTTTACGACTCAATTACTTAGTGCAACAGGTGCTATTGCCACTATTACTGCAACTCTTAGAACATTTGGTGTGTCTTTAGCTGGGATTGCCAGCTCTGTAGGTTTTCTAGTGACTGGTATAGGTGCAGCATTTGCAGGAACACCCATAGCTGATTGGATAGTATCACAGATTCCTGCATTACAGGATTTCAGGGATAATTATCTAAAACCCATCCTTGATACTTTCTTTACTCAGACAATTCCTCAAGCTCTTGGTTCTGCTGCTGAATTCTTGGCCAATTTTTTCTTGAATGATCTTCCAAATTGGGGATTATCTGGACTCACATTGTTACACGGTGCATTTGTTGCAACTTGGAACAGTATCATCCAAGCTACAGAAGGATTTGTAAACAATGCGTTATCTGGAATTGAGAGTTTCATAAATTCTGTAATTCGTGCAATCAATAGAGCAATTAGTGGGTTAAACAAATTACCTGGTGTCAGTATAGGACATATTTCATCAGTCAGTCTTGGGCGTGTAAGTATTCCAACAATTGCAGCAGCTAACGGATTTGAAGGTATGGTAAACAATCCTACAAATTTCATGGTTGCAGAGAATTCCCCTGAATATGTTTCAGTGACTCCTTTAAGTAAACAACCATCTACAGGTATAACGATGAATATTACTGTACAAGGTTCAATACTGTCTGAAAGACAGTTGCAAAAGGTGGTATCTGATGGATTGAAAAGCAGACTTAAACAACGAGGTAATTACCAGTTCATCTAATAATGATAAATATTTCTCAAGAAGAAGCTGAGAAACTTCCTGAATATATTACAAATTATAAAAAATCTATAACAGATATGTTGGAAATATATTCAAAATTTAACCAAGCTAAAGGAAACGTCTCCAAACAATTAGAAATTAAACAATTCATTGAGAAAGATATTGGCTTAAATCATAGAAATATACATAATTTCATTTTTGCAGTAATTTCTGCATATAATCATAATCCTGAGTCTTGTTTCTTTTTAGCTGAAAATACAATCATTGATGCACAACTTGCATTGGATGAATGCTTTGCAAAATTCGAAGAATGTGGAATTCCTATAGTAAGAGCGAAATTATCAAAAGATTCTTTGTAATTTTATATGTTTAAGCGTGACAAACAGCTCACAAGCTGAGCTTTTAGGGTCTGAAATAATTCAAGTCACACTAACAACAATTGCTTCTTTTATGATCTGTTTTTCTGTAACTAGGCACAATGAAGGTCATAAATATGAAAATCAATTTTTAAATTTTCTCTGCATATGATTTGTTTCTATGCTTAGAATGTACAATGTTTTTCGTACTGCTAAAAACTAAAATTTTTTGATTATTCTTAAGAATTTTATAAACTCAGTTCTCTGCAACATTAATCCTTTCGTGGTTTATTCCAATACGGAGAATTGCAGTTTGAGCAGTGTACTGGATTTTCATTTTTTGAGGTCCATTCATACTCACATCGTTCGCATTTGTGAAGCCATAATTCCTTGGAGATTTTCTTATTCACGATTGTTTGTATCTTTTTTATTATATTGCTGTTGTCTATATAGGTAATACCTATATGTAGGTATAACCTACATAATATTGCTCGATTTGAATTCCTGAAATTACTGGAATGCAATCATGACAAACGACCAAGATGTTTACAGAACATGTGTTTCCCTGCCAGACCATTGGACTTCATGGGGCAAGTGGTAATCATGGAAGACTCCACAGAAGGGAATATTCCCTTCTGTTGGGGGTTCGATTGAAAATGAAATAATGTATAATGCAATTTTCCTAGGAATTCAGAGTATGTAAATGAGTGCTAAACAATTACAGTGTATTTTTTCTCTAAAACTACGAGATGTTCTCAAAAATATTTTTTACATACAAATAAACTCGATTACCTTCAACATCCCTCATGTCTGAATTACCTGATCATAAAATTTTTTACCGTAATTGTGGACATGGCAACTTTGTTGTAATCAAGATTGTAAAATTAAATTTACTTTCTACCCCTACAACTTACAATGTTCATGTTTGTAATCTCTGCCAAAATTCCCCATTTTTCAAAAACTATCCTGAGAAATCAATTTGATTTTCTAATAATTACTAATAAATAATTCTTCAATTCTTCCTATCAAATACTATATCTTTCTCAATGTTTGGATCTGATGATTCATAGTTTACTATGTTATTTTTTGTCAGCATCCACAAACTTGATAAAATTATAAACACTAACAATATGATATTAATAGTTGTACTAAAATCATTTAATGCAATAACTGATGATAGAATTATCACTGTCAATGAAAGACCAAAATTTGTAAAATTGACATATTTGTGTTTGTTGTAAATTTTATATCTAAATGTACATGTACTACTAACTGGGATTCTAATGTCTTCTTTTTTGTATTTGTGAGTTTCATTGCAATGTTCACATTTTATTTCTTCAGTAAATTCTAAAAACTCTATTTTTCCCCCACATGATTTACAATACACTTTGTCATTTGTCATGAATTGTTCGTGTGACATCAATGTTATAAGTCATAAATTGTAATTATGGGTAATGACCAACAAAATAAAATTGTCTGAGGAGCAAATCCATTTTTTGTCTAATGAAATCAAAGAGGGTGTTTCTTTGTATGACTCCATATCTAAATGGAATCAAAAACAAGAACTTGCTAAGAGATTGGAATCTGGTGTTATGGTAAAAATAATTGGTGATCCAAAATGGAGTAATTATTACAACAGAAAAGGTTTCATTGCAAAAACCTTGGTTGAACCTGGCATGGGCTTTGATCCTGAAAAATCTGGCAAATTTTCTGTATATTTGTTAGATGGAGAACAACCTATACATGGTGATTTGATAGGACGTTTATTGAAGCCACTAGGCGAATATGTTGAAAAAGAATTTCTCTTGGACTATCGAGAAAAATATGGTGTTGATAATTTTATTCGTGATGAATTGAATTCGTTAATTGAACAATTGTAATATTTGACTGAATTGTATTTTATTTTTCTATTTTGAAAATCAAGAAATATGGTTCTTCCTAATTTGTTTCAATATCCGCTTTCTAAGAAAATCATAACTGAACAATTCTATCCTTTACGAGTCATATTCTATATTCATCTTACAAGCTTCTTTATCCCTGAATTACATTTAAGCTTGAAAACTTCTATTTTTATTTTTAATATGGTTCCTGTATTGGTATCTGCAAATATTGCAATGGTTATTTTTCTTGAACATGACAAGCTACGCAAAAAAACAATCTTGTCTGCTTTTTCTTATCTTCTCTTGCTCTTCGTTGGACTATTGACTGTTGAATTTTTAGGAATTGCAGTTCATACACAAACAAGCTTCTTTGATCCTCATGATCCTGAAGTAATTTATTGGAACATGATTGCCTTATTGTTTACTGGGATTGGAGGTTATCTGTTACCTGTTACTAATTACATTGGTGAAAAACTAGATGAACGATTTAAACCCACAAGAAAACAACAAAAAATTCTGAGTGTTTTCTTGTTAGTTATTGCAATTTCAGTTAATATTTTCTCTATGTATGTTAATCCTCAATGGGAGAATTTTTTTAATTATGTTACAACTTTGATTTAGAATTCTTTCTAATCTGAAATTGTAATTGGTCTTCTACATACTGGACAATTGATATTGTTGCTGTATCTCATCCATAGGTTAAACCTTGCATTACAATCTTCATATGCACATATTTTTGGAATGTTTTCTGGTATTCTCACGCTATTTGTTTTAATTTTGAATATGTTATTGATAACTTGACCTATGTTTTTTCTATCTTCGTTATTGTTTAATTCGTATTGGTAGTAATCAGTCACATATGGAATTGGAAAATCTGTAATGTTGTTAATTTCTTCTAATACTAGTATTGGCTTGTTACAACCTGCTGCTACTCCTACTTCAAAAGTAACCCAATTCTGCGTATAATGTCTATTTGGAGGATTTGCTAAATTTGGCCCCAACAGAACAATTATCATATTGATATTTTCCATCCAATTTGATTTTATTATATCTGAAATTCTTTTTGCAGGATACTCTTTCTTAAGATCTTCCCATTCCATGAAATAATTTTTTATTCCTTCTCGAGATGTAATGTTTGTAAAAAAATTAACCATTTCTACATCATATTTGCTATGAGAAACAAAAACTGCACACATTCATATTTTGTATGAGCATATGGTTTTTAAGACAACCGATTTTGATGTGGCTATATTTTTTACATTGACATGAAATAAGATATTATGATCAATTCTTCTCACAGTTATTTTTTACCTGCAGTTGCACAGGGATTGTTTTTTGTAATTCTATCTAAAACTGGTATTGATATATCTCCATCTGGAATCAGCTTGATATTGTTAAAAGTATTTGAACCAATAATACCTGAACAAATTGTATCTTATCTTCCCACAATTGAATTTGCATTATATTTTGCTCCATTACTAAGCTTGATTGGTGTGATATACCATCATGGTAAATATGGATTGGTTGGTTATGTTGCAATCACTGTGGTGTCATTTGTGTTTTTTTCATCTATGTGGAAATAACATATTCTTTTGGGTTTCACTATTTTAATTGATAATGCGGGTAATGTATCATTTAATTCCAACCCCTCCTTTATTTATCATGTGTGGTCTCCTATTTCATGGTAGATTTTAGAACTGTTATGATTACTATTGCAATTGTTGTTGTAGGAATTCTCCTGATTTCTGGTGGTCTAACTTTGTGGTCTTATACTGAAAATCCTCCTGAAAATATTACTGAACCTTGGCTTCAGGATATTGTAAATTTTGCAAATGATCTTGGAAATGTTGTCTCTCAAGGAATGTTTTATCTTGGAATAGTTGTTGTCATAGGTGCTGGTATATTTTTGTATTTTAATAGAGATACGTAAACTATGTCTGAATCATATGCTGATCTACTTGTAGATGTTGTTAGACAAAACGAAGATTTTTTCAAATCTACAAAAACTCGTGAAAATTATCTTCGAGAAATTGTTGATTTAACCATGGATTCTATTGATTTGGTGCCCAAGTCTAAAGACATGTCTGACCCAAAACTGGCTTTTTGGATTCATGCTATGCAACCCTTGTCTAATGGAATCTTTACCTCTTTGGTGTCTGGAAATATTCTTGCTTGCTTTATGCAACTAAGATTGTTATTGGAATATCTTGCACTAAATTCAGCTGCAGAAAAAATACCTGGTGATAATCTGCTTGAAAAATACAAAACAGTCCGTTCTGATTATGGCGATAAATATATCTCCGATTTGTTACGGGATTTTGATGTCAAAGCACTCAAACTATGGAAAAAAATCTCTAAATGGCATCATGCTATAACCTATTCAAAAAGAATTGAGAAAACTACTGCTGATGAGGGTGCAAAGCTTTGGTCTTTAATGCAACCAGCTTTTTACAGCAAAGAAGATGAACGAGAATTAAAAGAACTTCACAATTCTGTATCTTTATTTAGAACAATTCTGAAAAAACACATCTCATTCTAATTTCATATTACTCATTAACTCAATTTTTATTTTATCTAATTCCAGCTAATTCAATTTCCACAGTTTTTTTGATAGGTTCTATGCCGTCATAACTGTACAAAAATTCTAGTCTTGGATTGTCATTATCTATTTCTTTATAAATTCCTGTATCTATCGCTCCTGCAAATTCAAGTATTACTGAATCTCCTTTGGGAATAATTCCAATATGACATTCGGTTGCTGATGCTAAACTACATGGTAAATAATTTTGTGTTTGTATTGGAACTGTACTGGGATCCAACCAAGAAGTATTTGGTATTCTGTTCATCTCTATCAAAAAATTCCTTGCACTACTTCCACCATCATTGACAATTTTTATTTGAAACTGAATTTTTTCTGTACCGTTCACTGGATAACTAAGCAATCTTATTTTTGAATAATCTGGCTCTACTTCTGCTTTATTGTGAATTGCACTTGCGATACCAATTTCAAGAAATATGTCTGGTGGAAGTAAAAAAATATTGTATACCAATAATCCTACTATGATGAGACTAATTCCAATAGTTGCTATCTGTAATTTGTCTCCCATTCCAATTGTTTTATGATGTGTTATTCTATAACTTTATTCTAATTAGATTAATTGGCATTTCTGTATTTTTCATCCTATTTTTCCTATATCTCATCACTGTTATAAACAGTAAATTGTGAATTTATGATGATGACTGTTGGAGAAACATTACTAAAAATCACTGATTACCCATTTGCCTATTCTCTTGTTGGAATTTTGACTCTCTGGATTGGTATCGATGTACCTGATGATAAATTCACTTATCTGTTAGCTATTTCTGGTTCTCTTGGAACTCTTTTAGTTATCTCAAATCCGATAGGGCGTTATCTTGCAAATACTTTGAAACACAATTTTGGTCGCAGAAAAATCGCTTCTTTTCAATCTAATCAATCAAATGATTTCAAATATTGTATTCGTGCAATTGAAACCAATTCTATAAAAACTGAAATCAACAAAATTGTTAGTCTCATGTATTTTGCGTTAATTATTGCCATTTTTGGTTTTGCTGTGGGGTTATCTGAAACTCTACGCCAAAGTCTGATTTTTTATCAAGACAATATCCCTTTATGTGATTCGAACTGTTTGATGTTCACTATTCCTCCCATCTGTACAATTTTTCTTGGAATTTTGCTTCTTGTACTTGTAAAAGACTGGCCAAAAGTTATTCATTATGCTGAGATTGCAGGGGTGTATCAACTCAGCATAAGCTCTGAATTTGTAACCTCTGTTTCTCGTTCAAACATGGGTAAGGTTATTGAACAAAACGATTGGCCAACTGCAGAAGAATGGGCAAAAATAATTGAAACTGAAATCAAAACTGAAAAAGGCAAAAAAGATTTCAATATTGAAGCAATAAATCAGATCTATAGGCCACTTTATGAAGAAAGTATTCAGAATGACGTTGCTGCAAAAAATATTTTAGAAAATAAAGTAAACACAACATTTTCTTCAAAAGAATGGGACCATATTCAATTAGTCACAAGAAATTTAATGATCAAGGATCAGAATTTGATAAATAAAATCGATTTATTATATGCAAAAATTAAAGACTACAATCAATTTCCTCCAACTCTGGAAAACCAAATTAAATCAATCATTCACAGAGAAGCTACAAAATTCTATGGCATGAATGTGGATGATGTACATTATTATTTTAGACTTAAAACTAGTGGCTCTTCTCCTGCATTGTGGGATTGTTTAAGGGCAAAACAACATCCTTTAGAAAGAAACACCTCTCCTTATGATTATCGCGTTATTGAATTAAGAACATCTGATAAATCATCTAAGGAATTAAAAGATCCAGAAGAAGTTGTTCGCTTTGATGAATTATGGGATATTTTGTTAGAGAAAGTAGATGGAGAAATTAATCTGTCAAAACTAGAAGAACAAGTTAAAGAAATTCAATCTCTCAATAATGAATTAAAACCTGTATTTGAAGAAAAAATAAAGAAACAATGGCTATGATGTTGATTGGGATTAGAAAATGAATTTAACTAAACAATCTGCCCTGATCAAAATATTTATCATGCTGGGAGTTATTTTCACAGGTGGCACTGTGATCATTATTGGCTATTCGATTTATGTCCAAGAGCCTTTCATAGTTACGAATGATCCTTTTGATGATGACATCCAATTAAATTCAAATTATGCAGAACTTGTAATTAATTTTCATGCACAAGGTGGATTCTTTCCTGATAGAAACGTTGATCCATTTATTCAAATAACATTGCATGAACAGATAATAAATTCATCTGATATCAAAGTGACTTTTTTTGATGGTGATATCATTAAA
Source organism: Candidatus Nitrosopumilus sp. bin_68KS (assembly GCF_054095825.1). NCBI lineage: Archaea > Thermoproteati > Nitrososphaerota > Nitrososphaeria > Nitrosopumilales > Nitrosopumilaceae > Nitrosopumilus > Candidatus Nitrosopumilus sp. bin_68KS. The sequence continues at coordinate 16,582 of NZ_JBSWSP010000004.1, read as the reverse complement.
ATTGTAGATCGTAAACAACTTTCAATACAAAATGATCCTGTTCATCTAAAATTCCATGATACTGCAATTCAAGTAGGAACTAATGTGTCTAGATATGTTGCAGAACCCTATTTGTCTTATGACTCTCCTGGTGAAAAAGGTGCAGAAATACATATAGAAATGGAAGATGGATCTGAAACTTTTGAAAAAACATGGATTGATGTTATAGAAATAAAATCCAGGGAAGACTATTTGAATCAAAAAAATAAAAATGAAGATCTTGGAATAGCTTTGATTATTTTAGGAATTGCTTTAATTACGACCGCATCTACATTTGCTAAAGTTTTTGAATATTATGAAGAATTATAATCTCTGATAAATTTATAATTTTTAAGACAACCGATTTTGATATGGCTATATTTTTTACATTGACATGATGATATGAATTTAGAAAAGACTCCTATAACTCTACTAGTTAATGGTAAGTATTAAATTCTCAAAATAACATGTTACTTCATGGGTGTTTATGCGGACTATTTGAATACTTTACAAGATATTGATTCAATTAACTTAGAGAGAAAAAAATTACTGAAAAAAATTTCTGAACTACGGGATAAACGTGATGTGTTAGTAATAGCATCTGATTTATCCAAAGGCAGAGCCCCGATCTCTATTGACTATACAGATATTTTACCTGTCCATGATCAATTACAAAATCTTCATGGTTCTGCGATTGATATTATTTTGGAAACTCCTGGTGGTTTTGCAGAAGTAGTTGAAGATATTGTTAAAATGATCAGGGAAAAATATGAACATGTGGGAATTATAATTCCTGGATATGCAAAAAGTGCTGGAACCATCTTTGCAATGGCAGGTGATGAAATATTGATGGGAAGTACATCTGGATTAGGTCCTATTGATGCACAAATCACATTGGCAAATGGAAAAAGATATTCTGCAGATGCGTTTTTGAAAGGTATTGAGGACATTAAAAGAGTAGTTGATAAAACTAGAAAATTAAATGCTGCATACATTCCAATATTACAAAATATTTCCCCTGGTGAAATTCAGCATTGTGAAAATGCACAATGTTTCTCAAAAAAATTGGTCACAGACTGGCTTGCCAATTACAAATTCAAATTTTGGACAAAACATTCAGATGGACGAGATGTTACTGAATCTGAGCGAAATAGTCGTGCAGAAGAAATTGCCAATAAACTCACTTCCCAAACTACTTGGTTAACACATGGACGTTCAATTAGAATTAAAGACTTGGAGGACCTGCAATTGAAAATTTTTGACTATTCTAAACAAGCTGAACTTGATAATGCCATAACTAGTTACTATACTTTATTGAGAATGACATTTGAAGGTTCAAATCTCTACAAATTATTCGAAACACCTGATTCTCAAATCTATCGTCATGTCGTATCTAATACCCCCGTACCTAATGCCGTCCCTCTACAAGGTGCAATCGGAGATTCTGTTTCCTTTGATCTCTCTTGTAAATTCTGCTCATCTAGTTTTAAAATGCAGGCTAATTTTAAAAAAGATATTCCAGTTCCTGAAGGTGTTATATTGCTCACTAAAGATTCCAATACGATCAAATGCCCTATTTGTGACAAAGAACACAACATTTCTGAACTAAAAATTCAAATAGAATCACAAACGAAAAAGGAGATAGTATGACTGAATCTGAACAAACGTACACGATTTTGAAAACCAAATTACAAGAATCTTTAGATGAGCAGATCGATCTTCAAACTATAGATATCAATGATGTCTTGAAGCAAAGTTTAGTAATACGGGAATTAAGTGATGTTTTGAATGACACAGTTGATGATGAATTCTCAATATTTTCCAATTCCTAAACTTTGATAAAATTTTCTTAATTTGCTGATTCTAAAATTATGTTGTTAGTATAATTTGCCATTTGTCCGTCTATATTATTTTTATGTCGTGATAATTCAAAAGTAGATTTTAGTATCAAATATGCACTAAATAGGCAAACAGTGGTTATGAGTATTTGTAAGATCTGATATGCTTCACAATATTTTGGTCATTGAAAATTTTAGTTAATACCAAATTCTTATAATAGTATATTATGAATTCGATAAATATTGAAATAGTCTAATCTTTATGATTAAGCATGACAAAGAAAGCAAAAGTATTCAGAGTTGCAAAAGAAGGTGTGCAATCTAATGGTCCTTCTGGCGATGATCCTCGTAAAACCCCTCCGACTACGTCTACCGCTTCTCAATCAAAACCTAAACCAAAAGCTAAGGGATGAGATTAATTGGCTGATTTTACACCTGAAATTATTCAGGACATAGCGTCTGCAGTAGCAAAGGAATTATCAAAAACACCTGACGCTGCTGCAAGTCTTGGTACTGTGTCTGACATTTGGGTATTTCTTGTATTAATCATTCCTGGTTTTATCACTCTTAAAATCATCACTTGGTTTCTCAAGGATGAAGTAAGCCTTACTCAATTTCTTTATACTGTGTACAGTTTGATTGGAAGTGTAGGTCTGATTGTACTTCTAGCTAATTTGGGAATTGATGGGGTTGACATTACGAGTATTGATCAAATTCGAACTCATGCCACAAATCCTGACATCATAGCTATTCTTTTTGGCTTAGCTATAGGAATTGGAATTGCAGTAGGTGTTACGATAAGATTCACTATATACAAAGACAAATTTGCTGGAAGTGCATGGGATGAATTTGTTAAACGCAATGTTAGTAATTATGTAAAAATTCATGCAGTCTATAACAATGGCTCTCACATATTATCTGGTTATATCAAGACGGCTTCTACTGGAAACAAGGAAAAGAAAGAACTTACTTTGGGAGAACCAGCTGAATGGGAAAATGATGCGTGGACGTATTTGGAAGAACAAACTCCCAGCATTAAAGAATTGTATCTGTCAGAAGACTCTATCAAAAGAATAGACCTGTATACTCCTATCCATAATACTTGATGAAATTGCTGTCAAAAGTAGATTTTAGTATCAAACATAGACCAAATAGGCAAATTTTTGCAACCTTGGAATGTATCTTGAAGTCATCAGAATTATTACTATGACATTCATTTTTGTTCCAATAAGGCCAAGTAGGAGAGATCCTGAGGCAGATGAAATAGAAGATAATGAAGATTAGGGACTTTTTCCAATTTCAATTAATGAATAAATTTTAAAATGTTTGCAAAGTTCAGCTATTTATTTGCCATTTCTCAGGTTTAACTAATGCAGAATTGGATGCTGATTTTTGGAATTATTATAATTGCAAGTCCAATTCTTTTTTCAATGATTGCTTATCCTGATTCTATAGCTTGGAGTTGGAATGAAGGTCGTGGCGGTTATTTCTTTGCCCTTGTTTTCATAGTAGCTGAATTAATCGGTCTTAAAATTGTCATATCAAAAAAACGATTACTTTCAGTTATTCCTATGGCCCTTCTAACCATAGCGTATCTAATTTCATTAGAATATGGTCTTAGGGATTTCATTGTTGAATCTGCAGAACAGTTTGATGTACAATTAATCTATTCGTGGACATGGATGTGGGATTTTGTTGTCATGGCAATTTTTGTCGTAGCTGCATTGACGATTTTCTTTGGAAAGCGATGGATTAGAATTGCCCCAGCTGGACCAATCTTTCTAACTGGCACTGCAATAATTCTCTCCCTTGATGCATTTTTCCCATACGATACTTTGGGTCCTCTACAATATGTTGTTCCATACTTTGTTCAAGCAAACGTGTGGATTATCTCAGCTCTTGATCTTGGAACTGCCGTAGCAAAAGATAATGTGATGTTCCTGAGAGGAGACCATGGTTCTATGGCTTTACAAGTATTCTGGCCATCTGCCGGTGTACATAGCATTATCATTTTTTCATTAGTCATTGGTGCATTCATGCTAAAATTGAATATTCCAAGACCTCGAAAAGTAATGTATTTTGTTTTAGGAATAATAGGCACAATCACTGTTAATCTAATTCGAATTTTTTCATTATCTTGGTATGCTCTTAAAGTAACAACAGATCCTGTGGCATGGGAAGAATATCACAAAATTGCCGGTGAAATAATGTTTTTGCCATGGCTATTTGCATTTATTCTGATAGTGATATTGATAGAATCAAGACGCATGAAAAAACTTGAACAATAAGTTTCATATTTAAAAATAATTTGTAATGCTACTTTGACCTTGAACTTCTGAAAGCTCTGAAACTTTGACACCTAATCTCCTAATAGTATCTTTTTGGTTTTCTAAGGCTTCTTTTAGTAATTGAACAGCATTTTTTTGTAATTCTTCAAGATTTTTTGTTGGGTTCTTGAGCATTCTTGATTTTGATTTAGTTGACAAATCTGACTGAACAATATGAATTCCAACAGATTTGAACATTCTATTATCTTTCATTAAAACATCATGTACTTCTTTACATAATTCAACAATATTTTCATACAAAAATTGATAATCTTTTGAGTCTTTTTTCAATGTAGAAATTTTGCTATATTGTATGCTTGCTTCTCTTTCTTTGACTGGTTCATTATCAATCCCTCTTATTGCGTTGTAGATGTAAGTTCCACTTTTTCTCCCGAACTCTTTATTCAAAGAAAAAATATCTGATTTTTTTAAATCTTGTATGGTTTCTAATTTCATTTCGATAAACCTCTCTTCAGTTTTTTTCCCAATTCCTGGAATTGACCTTATTTTTAGTGGTTCTAAAAATTCCTCCATATTATCTGGAGTTACAACTGTGAGACCGTCTGGCTTTCTAAAGTCTGATGCAATTTTAGAAATTAACTTGTTGGGTGAAATTCCAATTGAACAACTCAGTTTAATTTTTTCTCTAATGGAATTTTTAATTTGTTGTGCAAGGTGACTTGCTTTTTTAAAATCACCCTCCACTCTTTTTGTTACATCTAAATATGCTTCATCTCTTCCAACATATTCAAAAATATCTGCGTTAGACCTCATGATCTCCATTGCTTTTTGTGAAATTTCTGAATAAAAGTCAAAATCTACTGGTAAAAACACTGCATCTTCTCTACCTTCTAATTTTTTTTTTGCAAATGAAATTGGAATTCCTGATTTTACACCATATTTTCTTGCAGTATAGTTTGCTGTAGCAATTGCGCCGCTATCGCCTCCTCTATCTGAAAAAACACAGACACATACTGGCTTTGTTTTTAATTCTGGAGATCTTGTCTCCTCACACTGAGCATAAAAATAATCAAAATCTATGTGGAAAACTACTCTTGTTTCCAATATTTTCTCATATTGTCTTGATTATTACTATATTGTGTATTCATCTAAATAATTGACCATACTCGTAATTATTTACTAGACTTACATATTCTCAGTATGAAAAATCAGCATAGTTTAATCATGTTTCAGGAGTCATTGCAATCCGAACATACGCGCAAGAAATACACACAACTAGTATCTATGTTCAAAGACTATCACAAAATCCATGATTTTGATGGTATTCTAAATTTTAAACAATCCGATCTTCAAATGATGGTTGAAACTTATGTAATTCATATTAAAAAAATCATCAATCCTAATACGATTCCAACGTATATCAATCCTATCAAGACCTTTCTTGAAACAAATGATGTTGATCTAAATTGGCGTAAAATTAAAAGACTCTATCCATCTAAGATAAAACGTTCTGGTTCATCTGCATATCAAACCAAAGATATTGAACTAATGTTAAAGGTCACACCTCAAATTAGGAATAAAGCAGTAATTCACTTTCTTGCATCTACTGGTTGTAGAATAGGGGCATTGGTTGATTTGAAAATTAAACATCTTAGAGATATGTCATTTGGATGTAAAATGGTTACAATCTACGAAGATTCAACAGAAGAATATTTCACATTTCTCACACCAGAGTCTAGTAAAGCATTGGAATTGTATTTTATTGAAAGACAGAAAAATGGTGAAATATTCCATGATGAAACTCCAATATTTAGGATAAGATACCAGTTAGCTAGTATCAAAGCCAAATCTCTATCTACTAATTCAGCACAACAAATTCTTCATAGAGCAGTATCTAATGCTTCATTGAGAGGACAAAAAAAGAACGGTAGATATGCAGAACAGCTTGCACATGGATTTAGAAAAAGATTCAACACTATTCTCAAACTAAACAATCAGGTAAATGATAACGCAATTGAGAAGATGATGGGACATAAAAAAGGCCTTGATGGTACTTATTTACAAATAACACCTGCGCAACTCTTTGAAGAGTTTAAGAAAGGAATTGCTGATTTAACTATTGACCAATCAGAAATACAAAAAGTTAAAATTGAAAAACTAGAGAGTGATAAATCTGAACTTGAACAAACTAAAATAAAATTAGAAGATGCTGTTAGCAAAGTTGAACAATTGTGGGCAGACAAACAAAGAATGGAGCAATCTCAAAAACAAAATTAATATCTATTTAACAGGCGATCAAGCATTCTTTGCTTGTCATCATCTTCTAACCTGCCAAATTTTTCTATCATTAAATCTAGTATTCTTTCCTTGGCTTTTTCTATTTCTTGTATTTTGTATTTGTTAGAAATTACACATATGGCAAATAGTTCTCCTAAAATTAATTCTCGATATTTTTCTAGCATGTTTGAGAAATATTCTAAGTTTATGATAAAATTTTCTTCATTATTTGTTTTTTTGAAACTTCGTGTCTCTATTTTTTCTGTGTTTTTCAAAAATGATTTAATCTTTTTTTCAAAATCCTGATCAACCCGACTAATTTTTAATTTATTTCCAATTTTCTCAACTGTAATCAGGCCTTCTAATTCCATCTGTTTGAGATATTCTTTCAATATATTTGGATGAAAACCTTTACCTTTGCCCGCTTTACGCAAATTATTAAATCCAATGATAAAATTTTGATTGGAGGCAAGTACGTCTAGAATCTCTTTTTCATAGTCATGTTTTATCAAGTGTTACAGTTCTGTAACGATACACCAAGTGTATTAAGTATTACCAGTCATTTCAGTTTACTGTGGGCACAATTAAACTAAAAGACAGCACAAAAAAACATCTCAGCACACTAGGGGTTTTTGGCCAATCTTATGATGAAGTAATATGTGATTTGTTATTTTGTTTTGAATACTGTTCTGACTGTAACCGTAGATTTAAAGAGTTGAATGTTAATGGATGAATTAATATTTCATTGCTGTGATGGAGTACCAAAATTTCTTGTAACTTATTTGGTTGCTGAACACGAAAAAACTTATGAAATTTGTGATTCATGTATTAAGTTAGAATGTTTTTCTAAATTTGTTATTAAAATGGAAAATATCTATGGATCTGAATAATTTTATTTGCATTTTTGTCTCTCACTCAAGTAATATGGTGTAGTGTATGGTTTACACAAATACGCTTACTGCAACACAAAAAGATTACAAAATTCCTATAATTCAGAAAAGAGATGGAGATATTTGTTTTTATTGTTTGATGCCATTTGTTAATGACGTTCCTTCATTAAGAAGAACAATTGATCATGCAAACAACAATCCTGTAGATAATAGAACTGAAAATCTTCTTCTATGTCATCTAGAATGTAATGAAAAAAAGAAAAGAAACTCTGATTGGCAAATTAAAGCAAATGAAAAATTAATGCAAAATGAGATTGATGCTGAGTCTCTGTGTGAGAGAGGGAGAAAAAAATATGCAGAAACAGGTAAGGACATAGACGAATTAAAAGAAGGCGATATCAATCTTATTGTAAACAAACTAACTTTAATGGAATTGGAATCTAAACTGCCAAAAACAAATGGTTATTCTGTATTTCCTTACAATAAAATGCTCAAAAATATTCATTATTTACTAATAAAACAAACTGGAGGACGTGGTAGTGAACAAGCAGTTAGAAGAGCGTTAGATGCACAATGCTCTGATTATGCTCAATGGAAAAGTGAAAAACTTGGAAAAGGAAATAGGATAATTCGTCGTAGAAAATTTGATGAATTAGGGTATTTTTTGGAAGATCCTAAATAATCATAATATTTGTAGGCATGAAACAATGAGCTTTATTGAGCTATTTTTTAAAGAAATTATTTAGTTAGGCATGGGTGTGAAACCACCGATCAACCTTAGCTTCTTTTGATGCTAAGGTTATGTAAATCCAAAAACTCCCTAGGTGACAAGAATGTTGTTATTGTAATTATAAATGATGAAAACCTTTGATGTTTTAATTGTAATTCATTAAAACATGAAGAATGGCTTAAAAAAGACAAATTATTCTATAAGTTGAGTTATAACATTGTCAAATAAATTTAGAAAGTTTTCTAATAAAAAAATCACTATAGGAGTACTTCTAACAATGGTTCTTGTAACAACAATCTTTGTCATTGTAAATTTTGGTATTGAGTGTCAAGAAATCCCTGATGGTTCTCAAAGATGTTTTTTCAATGAACAGAAATGGGAAAATAATGATTTTTTTAATGTTATTGCAACAATTCTTACTGCATCTGGTGCAATCTTAGCAATTTCGTTTTTTATAACTCAAATGGTAATTTCAAACATTGGTCAAAATTATAGTATTAATGCTCTAGACAGCTATTTGAAAAAAAAACATCCTCACTATGTTTTTTCTGCATGGATAATTATTGTTGCATTTTCATCACTTAGTCTATTCGTTTTAAATTTTGTACCTATTTACACTTCGTTTATTATTTCATTAGTTATTATCAATGGTTTTTCTATTTCATTAATTTTGTTTGTAAGACAATATCATGATATGATGAAACTTGTTAATCCATATGATTTTATGGATGATATAATGGAAACTGTCTTTGAACACATTAGAAATGTTGAGGAACATGGCTAAAGAAATCCATCCACAAGATTTAGTTGCTGCTGAATTAATTGAAGCACTAGGTGATATTTCCGTAAAGGGGGTAAAAGAAGATAAAAATAACATTAGTAAAAAAGGAATAGATAATTTAATAAAAATTGCCTTAGAATTTTTAGAATTAAAAAAGAATAATGAATCTACTTACAAAGTCGAAGATGATCCTATTTTTTCCAGACAAAGTTCACCAAATCAATATGTAAAATATGTCTCAAAGGAATTAATTCGTATTTTTGATATGGCATTAAAATACGAAAATGAAGAAATCAAAAGACATTTGATTTTACATTCATCTAGAATTTTAACTAAAGCGCTAGAGGGGGATGATAATTGGTTCATCATTCAAATTTTATTTGAAACTAGGGGTTATCGAGGCTCATTTTATTGGAAATTAATGGATGATGCATTGAGAAGAGGTTCGCAATTAGATAAATCTCTACTAATTCAACACCTGGTATCTGTTCCACAATTTGCAATTTTAGAACAAAAGTTTGATTCTAATTATTTGAATGATTTCATCACTTATCATATTTTTAGAATTGTTCAAATGATAATAGACGAAAATGATTTTGCAACATTTAGCGATGTGATGGATTCATTCAGTAATAATTTTTCTTTCAAAGATCCAGTTGATATTGCAAATGACATTGTTTACAAATTATATCCTCATTATTATGGTCTTATAGATCGAGACTATCAAGAGAAATTTGAAGAACTAAATTTTCTAATATCTCGTACATGCGTTAGAGATCTTTCAAAAATACCTGATTTTATAAAAAAACTACATGAATATTTTGAATTAATTTTACAAAAACAAGATTCGTCTGAAGATGTTGAAAAAATTACTCAAATTCTTACTAAAATACATAATAAAATTGGCGAATTTATTATTTCTTCAAAACTGTTCGGTGTGTTTTTTAGGATTGGTACGTATATTATTTCAAAAGGAATGGGATATAAAAAATATCTTGAAAAATTATGGTATTACCAAAGTAGCGGAGATGAAAGATCTTTCTATATTAACAAAACACCCGTGTCTGATTCCATAGATTGGAATACATTATTCGCTATTTATTCTGGAATTGGTTCTAGTATATATGATGAAATAGATCATTTTGATAATTTCAACTATTCTAAATATCGTTATGAATATTATGTTATGATTCTTTTGAAACTGAATAAAACAATTTCTTTACCGTCAAAAGACGATATAACTAAATGGAATGCAAAAAATGAAGAATACAAAAGTCGTTATTATTATGAATATGCATCCCAATTACCCACAGACAAATTTTTAGAAGTACTTGATAATATTATTTTAAACAAAAATGATTTTCTGTCTGTCTTAAGGTTGGATGAGACCGATACAATCGAAAATAGAATGAATGAAATTAAAAAGAAATTAATTGGTTTGAAAAATTTACAAGAAAAAACTACTGAAAATACAGTGTTGTATAGTAAACTAAACAATCAGAAAATTGAAGAATTTAAACAACAATCAATAATTGGTTCATATAAAAAAGGTTCAAAAATAGAAAAAATTGCCCAAATAAATTATGATACAAATATTTTAGATGCAGATTGTGAAGTTATTCAATCTGAAATAAATGTTCCAAGAGATTCATTCATTGATCAAGGGATAATTGCTCATATTTTCAATGACATGGGATTTTCTTCGTTAGCAATAATTGAAATCTATAAAATTTATAAAAAAATTAAGAAAAATATTAAACCCGTTGCTGAAGATGGTGATGACTTTCTAAAACAAATTCAATCAAAAACAACTGAATTAAAAAGAAAAGGATTTCATCCTGATACCATTTTCATCCCATTAAATGTTGAAACAGAATTAATGAAAAAACAACATGTTATGTTTTATCCAGAACGTGGTCTGAAAGTTGATGATGAAACTACATTGTATATGATTAATTCATGGAAAAATTTTGATTTTACAGATATCATCATTTATGATTCTACTCAATTATCTGTAATTTACAAAGCATTGGATACATTAGATGTTGTAAAAATTACAATCTCTGATATTGAAGAAGGTAAAAAAGCGGTGAAATTTTCTAGCGAAATCAAATTATCTATAACTCTTACTGATGAAAATGGATTTGCTAGGATAGTCAACTCACACATTTCTAAATTAAATCCTGACAATCCTGATATTTAGATTTGAATATATCCTTCATAACTTCATATACTTGAAGAAAAAATCTAAATTAATCTTATGAATAATAATAATTTTGGAATACTGACTACTATTTGTATTGTTGTTGTTTTTGTTACTCTGTTATTTTTTATGACATCTGAACAGTATTCCCCTCAATCAACTTTGTTTGTGATGATTATTGGGATAAGTATTGCTGTTTTTATTGGAGAAATATCTAAAAAAATTTTTCCAAAAAAACGAAATAAAGATACGGTAACACATAAAATTAATCATGAAAGTCGAATAGTCATTGGAATTATGGCTCTTGGAATTGGTGCCATGTTCATATCTGGAGGGATGATTATAATGGAATTTTCTAATTTGTTAAAAGAAGATATTGCACAACGAAATTATTCAATTGATATTCCAACAAGAATTGATTTTGAAGATCCTGAACCATTACGTGAGTGGATGATACGCGCTGAGATTATTAGTAATGATGATAGACCTCTTCTAGAAGGCATTGAAAAAAGATTAGATGTGACGGTCGAATCAAAAATAATTCCTGAAGAACTAGTTATTCACATTTTCCATGAAGATATGAAGGATTTCTTTACAAATGAAAATGATCCATCAGCGTTTAGACAAATTACAAAAAGTTTAGATCGAATCCCTACATTGGGTTATGGACCGATGTTTTCTCTACAAATAAACACAACAAAATACGAAAAATGCGTTGTTGATCAGGAAATATGTATTTACAATCTTCAAGCAACAGATGTGGGGGAATTTTCAAAAGCAGGTAAATACCTAGTTCAGTTTTCTGCAAAATTAGAATCCAATCAATATGAACATCGACTTAGCCCTTTTTCGTTACCTGATATTGTTGATGAAAAGACTGAAAAATTTAATGAACAAATTAGCAAAATTAGTAAATCTGTGGATGAACAAAAAGCAGATTCTAGAAATTCTCAAGGATATGCATTTTTAGGCATAGGAATAGGTATGGTTTTTTCAGGTGTTTCTCTAATTTTACCTCAAAACATATTGAAAATTCGAAATCAAGATGAATAAAATCTCTGATTATTATTTGATAAAAATATTATTTTCAAAATGTAGATGACAATGCAGTTTTAATTTTATTACAAATTATTGTGATTGATTGTATTAGTTGCAATAGGTTTTCTTTATTTTCTTCATAAAGTAACTCTGAATTGGTATTCTCAATTATTGTGGGGTATCTGCCTATTTCTTGATGGGGAAAAGTCAATAATCCATATTCATACCATTCAAATGCAGTATCGATCATTTTCATTTTTATCATAAAATCGGTTGCATCTTTAGATAAAGAATTTGGACCACTTCCATAAAGATATGGTCTGATCTCAAGCATAAATTTATCTAAAATTATTTTTGCATTTTCTGGATTATTGTTTTTTAATGCATTAAGATAATCCACAATAAATAGAGGAAGTTTTGATTTTAGTTTATCTGGCATTTTCTTTTTTAATAAATTGGTTAAAAATGATGTTGATCCTAAATAATTATGAAGCGTAGCAAGATATTTTTCTGTACTTAAATCATTTTTTACTCTAATTCCATTCAAAATGTTTTGTTCGTTTTTGTTTAAGGTTATACCTAGTGAGCTCTTCCAAAAAAGAATTTTGTAATCAAATGATTTTTCTGCTTTTTTAAAAGTTAATTGCAACGTTGAAAAATGTTTGATTGTTGCTTCTAAGACTCTGATAATTTCTTCATCTTCTTCAACATTTTTTTGATTTTCTAATATGCTAATGGCTTCATTTAAAATTTCAAAATATTGTAAATGTCCTAATTTGTGTACATCGTTAACTAAATTAAATTTCAAAAGATATGCTTTAAGATATTTTTCTAATGCTTGTTGTATTGAATAAGCAGCAAATCCATAATCCCCGATTTCAAATAACATTGTTGTACGCTCTAAATCGTATTCTGCTTTTTGTAAAAAATCACGATAATCAATCATATTAATCTCCAATATTTGATCTACAATTAGCACATCTTCTTGCACTTTTTTTCACAAATGCTCCACAGTATGGACATCTACGCTTATCTTGTGATATTGCGTAGAGTCCAGCTGCGCCAAGAATTAATGCTAAAGCTGCCCAGGACATTAAACCTGTTATTTTATCGATATTAGTAATGTTTTCGAATTTATCTTTAAGAAAGGTGTGACTTTAGTAGTTTATTCAAATAATTATAAAATACAAATTAATTTTTAATATGTATGGTAATAAAATTCAATGAAAAAAAGAATTAAAGAAAAAGAACTAAATGATATTGTACACTCATCATACGAAAAAATTTGGAAATTTAAAGGAAAAAAGAATCAGAATTGGGAAGATCGAATTTTTAAAACATATGATTATCTTAAAAAACGAAATAAAATTTTTTCTGAATTAGTTACCAAAGATGATTATTTCAAACAAATTAATAGATTGTATCATGATGAATTAACTCAAAAAGAATTCACTGAAAAAATTATTCAGAATTTATGCACTATTGAAACATTTAATTTTTATTTTCAAATTCCCAAAATGTATAATTTTAACAAAAATCTTTCACTTGGAAAATGTAGGTGTTATGCATTTACTGATCTGCCAAAACGAGTTGCATACGAATTTTTAGAATGGACTAAGATTATAGAAAAAAATGAATATTCTGAAGATCAAGAATATAGGATAGAAGAACTCAAACAAACTCTTTTTTTAAAAATTGTTGTCAAAGGAATAGGTTATGATAAATGTATGGCTCATGCAGAGGAAATCATCGAACAAAATATGAATATTTTGCGATACTTATTCGAATCTAACATACATTCAACCATGATTGTTGTAGACCTATTTGATAGACATTATGTTGATGCGGCATATGGGGATTTTACTCAACGCTTTGAGAATATACAAGGACATGGTAGATATGATCTCATCTATGAAAATGAATTTAAAAAATTATCCGATATTTTTAAGAAAAAATCTCCTACAGATCTTGAAGCTCGAATAAAAAGAGCGACTTGCATGTTTGGTACATCATTAACCATTTCATTTTTACCTTTAAGATTGATTGCATTATGTTCAGGATTAGAATCCTTAGTTGTGAGTGAACGACAAGATATTCGAAAGCAAATTTCTATAAGAATAACTGATATTTTAAATGAATCCAATAATGCTTTGATACAGCAAAAATTAGTTGAACTTTACAAAAAAAGGAATTTGAGTGTGCATCAACCTACTAGTATTTGTATATCTGATGATGATATTCAAGAATGTCAAAAATTTCTTAAATTCACTATCTCTAATATGTTAAAACTTTTAGATGATGGCTATAAAACTCTGGACAAATCAAAACCTCTCTCGCACAAATTTGGTTGGGGTTAGCCTCGTGCGAAAATACGTGAAATATCTTCTGTATCGTTATTTTTTGTCTCCTTTCTCTCAAATTTGTTAGTGATTTTAACGATCTGTCATATTTTTATTTCTAGACTTATACTCTTTAATATTGTCTGAAGTTTATGATATCCCACCTTTAGAATTATCTTACATTAAGCATACTTGGGAATTAAAAAATTTGATGCCTATTACATTAATTTTTGGAAAAAATGGCAGTGGAAAAAGCACTTATCTTAAAACACTTAATCGAGTGAAGAACACAAATACAACACAAAGTAAAGATTTCAATTTTAAATATTCCGCATTTTATATTCTTCCTGAAAGAACTGGTAAATTTGAAATAACTAACACTCATCCATCTAATATTCAATCCCAACAAAATAATATGCAATTTAGTGAATCAAATTATGTGGCAAATTTTAACGAATATGCTTTGTTGGAATTTAACAATTTATTCAGTAAAATTGGGCATAGATATAACAAAGATTTCAAATTTGATTTAACATCTGATTATATTTTAAATGAAGTTAGTACATTTTTTCCAAACTATAAAATTGAATTTAATACAATGGCATCTAGATTAGATGTGTTTAAAGATGGTGAAGGAATAAACTCATCTTTACTAAGTAGTGGGGAATCTCAATTAGTATCTATTTGCATTTTATTATTAACTCAAATTGCAAATTGGAAATTGAATAATGAGGAAGGTGTTATACTGTTTGATGAGCCTGATTTGCATTTAGACCCTCAAATGCAAGAACGACTTGCTTTACTTATTTCAAACTTACAAAAAAAATATAATGTTAAATTTTTGATTGCTACTCATAGTATAATTTTTATGACTACTTTGAGTCTATTACATAAAAATATTGGAAGTATACATTTAGATCGTTCTAAAAAACAATTATTTGCTAAAAAATTAAATGATAAAATGATTGATTTTGAATTGTTTTTAAATGGTAAATTTTTGATGGGAACTTTGAATGAAATTCCTTTATTGTTGGTCGAAGGATCTGACGAATCTTTAATTTTTCAAACTGCTACTAGAAGTCATTCTTTTAATGCATATGTTTTTCCATGTAATGGTGATGAAATTTACCGTTATCAAGAATTCGCTGAAAAATTATTCAATAGTTGTTATGATCATGATAATATTTTTGGATGTGCATTGTTGGACAGTGATAAAAAGATGAAAACTACTGCTCAAAATTTTATTAAATTTATTAAATTATCTTGTAATGAATCTGAAAATTTGTATTTCACTAATGAAGTGTTAGAAAGTATGATGCCTGATAAAACCTTGTTATCAGAAAAACTAAAGAAATTAAATATCGGTGATAAATTATCTGATAAACAAAATGCTGATTTTAAACCTATTATTCATAATGTTGCAAAAGAGTTAGATCCTGATAATTTGACTTGGCAAGAAAGAGTGGGAAAAAATATTGGAAAACAAAGACCTACGGGCGAACTTGCATCTTTTTTAGGTGATGATTTACTTAATGTTATTTGGCCGTTATCATAATTTTTTATTTTTTAGACAAAATTCCAATTCAAACAAATAACTATGTTCATTTCTATACTCAAAATACTGATGAGTGTATGTTATGTTGAATTTGAAAAATACTTACGAATAGTTGACTTGATTCATCTAAATACTGATGCTGTGTCATAATTTTATGGATTATCCGGTTTCTGCAGATGAAAATGGAGTCAATTTAAAACCAGAGAAAATGGAAAAAGAAAAACTATATCATTGTATTTTTAAAAATAAAGCAATGCTGGTTTTCAAAGATTCTCAAGATGTCTTAAATTGCTATGAGATTGAACAAGAAGATTTAGTTGAGAAAATAAGAAAAGCTAGTAATGAAGATGATCTTGAAAAATTACTTGAAGACTATCTTGATGGGCAAAACCTGAAAAATTAATAAACGCCGGAGAAAGTTTTGTTATAACAGGAATTCAAAATTGAGCGACCCTAAAAAATCAAAAGATGCTGAAGACATTTTGTCTGAATTTGACTCTAGAATTAAACCTGAACCAACACCAGAACCTGAACCAACACCAGAACCTGAACCAACACCAGAACCTGAACCAACACCAGAACCTGAACCAACACCAGAACCTGAACCAACACCAGAACCTGAACC
>NZ_JBSWSP010000005.1:0-60021 GCF_054095825.1 Candidatus Nitrosopumilus sp. bin_68KS | reverse complement strand
ACTGAAAGAATAACTAACATGGCAATTGTCAGTTGTTTTGATTTTTTCATACTGTCTATAACAAATATGTGAAGATAAGGTTTGATGAAATTTCATTTTTACCAAAAAATAACTCTAACAAATTTACCATCCTGCTGTATGGCTAGATTAAATTATAAAAAATAAAAAAAGACTCTAGAGATGTGCACTTCTCATATTGAGAAACACTTTCTGTTTGAGTTCTTTTAATTGGTCGTGAATTGACTTTGCAGATTCAGAATCTCCATTATTGTATGCATTTTGTAATTGTTGCATCAAATCTAGAAATTGTGCTCTTGCAGAATCAACATCAGCATCCCCAGTTGGTTCTGTGAATTTTTGCTGGTATTTCTCAAGTTTGTTTGCCATTTTTTCACCGTGCATCTCTCTCATTTTTGAATGATCAAATGTTTTGGTAATTGTGGTAAAATTGTCTGCATTACCTGCATCTACAACAAAAATGTTCTTGATCATTGTTTCAGACTCTGCATCTTTGTCTATGCTAGTAATGGTCCATACAACATACTTGTTATTTTCACCATCTTTTACAATTCCGATACTTGCTTTCATTGCATTAGTAACGCCGTTACTCTCTGCAACAGAAACTGCTTGACCCAAAGATACTGTTACTTGGTTTTTTAATTCACCATGTGTTTCTTTGGTCATCTCTGCAGGAACTACGATCGATCCAGTAAATCCTTCAACTAGGATAGCCTTATGTCCATGTCCTTTGTAGTGTTTATCTTCACTCATTTTTGCATAGTTTCCACCTTCTGCTATTGCATTTGGTACTGCTACAACAAACATCAGTGCAAAGACTGCTGCAAATACAGGAATCATGTACTTTGTTTTGCTATTCATTGATAGTTTCATTGAATTTTGAATAAAAGGCATTATTATCAAGTGATACGTAACTATGTTACCTGATCTTTAAGTTCCTAAAGGGAATTTTGTGCCTATGGTTCAAATTTGTAAGGGAATTTGTGAGCATAAAAAGGCATATTCTATGCCAAATAATTTACGTTATAAATCTGGACAGAAAAGATGTGGTTTATGTGATTGTTATTTTTATACAGATGGATATTCTTGCCCGTGTTGTACTACCAGACTTAGGACGAAACCACGAAGCAAACGTGTATGGGAGAAATGATGATGTATCATGGAATGTATTTTTAGAGGCGATTATTTCTGGCACGTGAATATAGAGATAGAATATACATTAGGAAGGACATTCTCTTGAAACTTTACGAATATGGTGAGATGAATCAAACCAGATTGATGAGTGTTTGTGGTCTGAATAATGTAAAACACAAGGGAATCGTTGACAGTATGGTGGAAAAACAAATGATAGAAAAAAAAGAAGAACCGTGGGGCAACAAGACTATTTTCAAATATTCCATATCTGAAAAAGGGAAAAATTTGCTTGAGGAAGTATTGCAGAAATACGAAGATTTGTTTCCACGTGATAATGGAGATGAAAAAAATGTCTAACCGCAAAGACCGTGAAAATATATTTGAAATATTAGATGGGATGATGTTTCAGCTAAGCAAAACAAAAAAGATGTTTTTAATTATGATAATTACAACCTTGATTATTCCGCCAATCTCTTTAATTGCCATTACTAGTGTGTATGATTCCCCATATCAGGATAAATTCAGAGAAGACTTTGACACACGTTTACAATCAAAGCTTGACAGCGGCGAAATTACAGAAGATGAGTACAATTTGATAAAGGAAAAATTCTCAAAGAAGATCAAACCTCATCCTTTACTTCGTCCTCACCAACTTGTAATATTTACCATTTCCATCATATGGTTGGGCATAGGGATTAGACAATGGTTTGTCATTTCAAAGTGGGATAAAAGATACAAGCAATTCAAGGAACATCAAAAAGAGATTGATAAGAAATTTGAGGATGATGAAGATGAAAAATAAACTGGAAATAACCTAAAATGAATAAACTGAATCTTTTGTTTTATGCAGCAGCTGCCACTACTGCCATAGCAGGAATAATCCATATTATTTTGGGAATTCCCTCAAACAATCAGAATATGCAAATACTTTTTGTTGTAGGTGGTCTGACACAGATTTTTTGGGTTATTCCAATGGTTAGAAAATGGGGAAATATTTGGTATGGTGTTGGACTTGGAGGAACAATCGTATTTATTGCAATCTGGGTGATTACTAGAATTCCTGATAATTTCATTACTGGTAGGGGTGGAAGAATTAGTGATAATGGAATACTTACCGAAGTATTTCAGATAGCATTTGTTGTAATTGTAATTGCGATTCTTGCATTGGCAAAGAAATCATTTTCTAAAAAAGAAGGAAATCTGGATGGATGATATGAGTTTACAATCTCCTACTATTGAACAAGTTCATAACATTCTTGACGTTCAAAATATTTCTAAAGTCTACCAAACTACTGCAGGAAAAGTAATAGCTCTAAAAAATGTCAGTTTTTCCATTCCAAAAAGCCAGTTTGTATCTATTGTTGGTCCATCAGGAAGTGGAAAATCAACTTTGTTGAATATGATTGGAGCTTTAGATAAGCCAACTCGTGGTACTGTGTTAATGAATGGGATGGACATTTTCAAGTTACATGCTAACAAACTAGCAACGATTAGAAACAACAAGATTGGATTTGTATTTCAATCATTTAATCTGATTAATAGATCAACTGTTCAAAAAAATATTGAAATGCCAGGAATTATTTCTGGGATGGATAATGTAACTAGAACTAAACGTTCTCAAAGTATTTTAAAAAAACTTGGTATTCTACAAAAAGCAAAACACAAACCCAATAATCTCAGTGGTGGTGAACAACAAAGAGTTGCAATAGGTAGAGCCTTGATAAATAATCCTGCAATTATTCTTGCAGATGAACCTACTGGAAACTTGGATACTGTTACAGGAGAAGATATTTTTCAACTTTTAACTGAATTGACAAAAAAATATTCCAGAACCGTAGTGATGATTACACATAATGTTGATTTGGCAAAAAGAACAGATCGGTCAATATACATGAAAGATGGAGAAATTGAAAAAGATGTATACAACTAAAACAAAAAATATTTTTTTAAAGATATTATCTATTTCCCTATTTACAATATTGGTCATTTCAGCTTTTCCAAACTTTGCAAATGCTCAAACTTTTAGAAGTGATTGTTCTTCCTCTACCACCACAAGGGTTGATGCAGATTACAATGGTCCAGTTTTTCTTGATGCATATTGGACTGACAGAAGTGAATCAAGTACAGATTCCTTAAATCCTTCTGAATTAGAAGTAGGTCCTGGGGAGGGTCCATCAACGCTAGCTGTCGTGCTTGTAAATCGCTCTCCTCTTGAATTGTATGCTGTTACAGGATATTTACGACTGCCAGATGGATTTGAGCCAGGGGGAACCAGTGCGGAACCTCAGTCAAAATCATATTTTTCTAGTAATTTTGGAAAAAGTGTTGCGGGCATAACACAAGCCAGTTATTTTGCTAAACTAGTTGAGGGAGAAGTGTTTACACTATATTTTGATGTAGACATTACAGATGATGCCGAAGTTGGATCGTATCATAGTTCTGTAATTTTGGATTATTCTACTCCAGATCATGTAAGAAGTTGTAAATCTGCATTACTTAATGTGCCCTTTATTTTACCTGGAAAAGTTGTTTTGGATTTGGGTACTGATAACAAACCACTGACCCCAAAGGTGCCAAATCCTATTGACTTTATAATTTCTAACATGGGAAGTTCTCCTGCAACTGGCGTAATTTTGACAATACTAAGTATCGGCGATGATAACAGTCGTTCATCAAGGGACAGTTCAAGCTCCACTGTAACTTTGGAATCATCTGAAACTGAACTGGTTAATCTAGGAGCTAATACATTTAGCGTTGGAACTATTCCTGCAAATGGTTCCACACGAATTTCAACAACAATTTTCCCTGAAGCTACATCTGGTTCATCAGTACAAAATATTAGTATACAAATTACTTATGGCAACGCATATGGATACAAACAGACTGAATTATTAACTACAGGACTTGTAGTTTCACCAAAACCATCTGAATCCCCAATTATTGTTTCAGTTGATACAAAACATGATGAACCTGTAATAACTGCAGGAATTGTTGAAAATATCATGTTCCAAGTCACAAATAATGGCGATGATGAAATTACTGATCTTTTGCTTACATTGGCAGGCGAAACTACTGAGATGAAAATAATGGGAAAGTCAAAGTGGATGATAAACTCTCTCCCTGTTGGTGAAACTTTTGAGTTTACTACTGATGTCTTTGCATCAACTAGCCTCATCAACAATCCTAGTTCATTTGATATGAATTTAGATTACATCTCTGATGGCGAATCAAGTTTGGATACTGCAAATGTGGGCGTATTTGTTGCTGGAAGCATTGAATTGACATTGTATGATGTGCAGGTTAGCAGTATTGGTGGCAAGTTGCATCTTGTTGGAAACGTGCTTAATCAGGGAAGTACCACTGGTAAATTTGCAAATATTGAACTATTGTCCCTTGCAGACATTCCTGATATTTCAGATGTTTCTCCTCAATATATGGGGGATTTGACAGATGATTCATCAATTCCATTTAGTATTCCACTACCTGTATCATCACTTTCTCAAGGCAAACATCCATTCTCAGTTAAAGTGACATATGCTGATGATCTTCGAAATTTTCATGAAATTGACTTTAATGACATAGTCAATGTATCTCAAATTAAACAACAATCACCAAACGAACGTGGAGGTTCAAATTCTACATCAATATCAATGGAAGTTTTACTGGGAATTGCAGCAGCGATAATAATTACCATAGCAATAGTAGTTAAAACTAGAAAAAAGAAAAGTCAGACTGATTCTGGCAGTGACGATCTAGATTTTCTCTTAGATGATTCAAAGAGTTCAAAGAATTGAATCCAAAAGAAATTCTATTACTGTCTTTTTCTGCATTAAATGAACGAAAGGTAAGAACATTACTTACAGTATTGATGGTTGTGGTAGGTTGCAGCTTGATGATTGTTCTAAATGGACTTAGTGCAGGACAAACTCAGTTTATTGAGAATCAACTGAATCAACTTGCAGATAATGTATTGACAGTGACTCCTGGACAACGCTCATTTCGAAGTGTAGACACAACTCCGTCGATTGTTTTTAATTCTGCAGTTGTAAATAAGATAAACTCATTGTCCTCTGTAGTTGATGTAGTGCCAAGATATTCAGGTACTGTTGATCTTAATTCTCAAGCAAGAGTATTGCGTACTTCAGTACTTGCAATGAATCCTGATGATGTTTATGTTAGTGTACCTGGTCTTGAAATGGAAGCAGGTTCGGTGATAAAACGAAATGATCCCTCCGCAATACTTGTTGGTCAAAGTGTAGCATATCCCGATGGGGCTTCTTTTCCAATTGTTGCTCTAGGCCAATCTCTGAAACTTACTTTTCGATATGTTGATACTGATGGTGAGCAACAAGAGGACTCTAGAACGTTTGTTGTGTCAGGAATTTTAAAAGAATCAGGTGATCGTACATTGGATCGTTCTGTAATAATTAATGAAAATGTAGGAAATACCTTTTTAAAAAAATCAGGCAAGTTTGACAGTCTCTTAGTTTCTTTACACTCTGCTGAATTAATTTCACAAGCAGAGGATGATTTGAAAGAACTCTTTGGCACTTCAATAGGCATTTCTAGTCTTCAATCTAGATTACAATTCAGACAACAATTCACCGAAGGAAATAATGCGTTTATTCAAAGCATCGGTGTTATTGCTTTGGTTGTAGGTGCTGTGGGGATTATCACTACCTTGTACACATCAGTTACTGAACGAATCAAAGAGATTGGTACAATGAAGGCAATAGGTGCTCAAAACAGTACAATACTTTGGCTATTTTTAATGGAGGCATTGCTAATTGGTCTGTTGGGTGGAACTGCTGGAATATTGGTAGGTATGATGTCTGGCTATGCTTTAAGCTCTGTTTTGTCTCCTCCAGGCTTTGGAAATACGTCAAACATAGTTCCTATTTTTCATTTTGTTGATACATTATACGTATGGTTGCTATCTGTAGCACTCAGCATTTCTGCAGGAATACTTCCAGCATGGAAAGCTTCCACCTTGTCTCCACTTGTTGCATTAAGACGGGAATAAATGGAATCTAAATTAATGAAAATTAAACAAAAAAAATTAAACATTATAACATGCAACAACAACAAATTATTATGAATTGGAAAATTATTGTTTTATCTACGATTATTGCATTTTCATTATCCATATCAGAATCTTACTCTGAAGAACTAACCATAAAAGAATGGGAAATCCCTACTTCTGACTCTGCTCCTCATGATGTGGTAGTTGGACCTGATGGAATGGTATGGTTTACTGAGATTGCAACAAACAAGATAGGCAAGTTTGATCCTAATACAGAACAGTTTTCAGAGTATGTCATTCCAACTGATTCATCAAGACCTCATGGATTGACAGTAGATAATCAAGGAAATGTTTGGTTTACTGAAGTTGGTGCAGGGAATATTGGAAAATTTGATCCAGTTACTGAAACCTTTGAAGAGTTTGCAACTCCTACTCCTAACTCTGGCCCTCACACACCTATCTTTGCTGATGCCACTACCTTGTGGTTTACAGAACAGCGTGCATCACAGATTGGAAAGCTTGACACTGTTTCAGAAACGATAGAAGAATTTGCAACAATCACCCCTTCTGCAAATCCTTATGGAATAATTACAGATGAACAAGGTAATGCATGGTTTGCAGAGCTGCAAGGCCATCACATTGGAAAAGTTGATGCGCAAACTGGACAAGTTACAGAATATTCACCATTAACTGAGCAAAGTGGTCCGAGAAGAATTGCAATTGATAGTAATGGAATGCTTTGGTTTACTCAGTATAATGTTGGAAAAATCTCAAAGTTTGATCCTAACACAGAAACCCTGACTGAATTTGATACAAGTTCTGAATCCTCTGACCCTTACGCAATATGGGTTGATCCATTTGATAATGTGTGGTTTAGCATGACTGGAATTTACAAGGTTGGCAAGTTTGATCAATTTACTGAAACATTATATGAATATGAACTTCCTTCTCCTCAAACCCATATCAAATTCATTCATACTGATAGTAAAGGAAACATTTGGTATCCAAACTACAACAACAACAAGATTGGTGTAATTCTTGCTAGCATGCCAACACCTCATGGCATTGCATATTTTCCTCCCCCACTAAAACAGATTCAGAATGGTGTAGATCCAACTAATGTGACATGTACTGAAGGATTGGAATTGATGTTAAAATTCTCAAACGGTAATCCTTCTTGCATAAAACCTTCATCTGTTGAAAAACTCACAGAACGTGGATGGGCAATTCATGTATTACCCGATTATAAAAAAAGTGAAAACAACAACTCTGAGATATTTACAATGGGAAACTTTGATGTCGTAACAGAGGATGTGAATTATTTTAAAAATTCTCAAGGATATGTGGCAAGACCTGTTTTGGATGGAAACTATCCTGGTGTTGTTATGATTCATGAGTTCTGGGGGTTAAATGACAACATAAAACAGATGGCTGAAAAACTTGCATCACATGGATATGTTGTATTTGCAGTGGATCTGTATGATGGCAAGGTTGGTAAAACAGCAGATGAAGCACGTCAATTAAGAAGTTCATTTGAACAATCTCAATGGACTGACAACATGAATACTGCAGTGAAATATTTGGAAGACAACTATTCCCCATCTAGCATGGGTTCTGTTGGATGGTGCTTTGGAGGTGGACAATCATTAAACCTTGCACTGCATAATCCTGACATGGATGCAACTGTGATCTATTATGGTCAATTGGTAACAGACACTGAAGAACTATCAAAAATTAATTGGCCTATACTTGGAATATTTGCGGGTCTTGACACTGGAATTACCCCTGAAACTGTCAAAGAGTTTGAATCATCTTTGAATGAAATCGGTGTTGAAAATAACATTACAATATATCCTGGTGTGAATCATGCCTTTGCAAATCCTTCTGGTGACAGATATGCTCCAGATGCAGCAATGGATGCATGGAACAAGACTCTGAAATTTTTTGAGCAGAACTTAATTGAAAAATCTTATACTGTTGAATTATCTGAATCTGTTGGCATTACAGCTTCACCATAATGTAGATATTTTGAATATATGAAAAACTTAATTTCTAGTTGTTTGTATAGATAATATCCTAAAAGAGAAAAATTATGACGCCTAAACTGAACCTAATCCCACAAGCAAAATATTCTGGAGCCCTTCGGGCATGATGTTTTGATCTAGATTGCAGAAAAAATAAGCTCGGAAAGTACAACACTTTAATTCAATAATCACTCATTTAGGAAATTTTCATTATTAGGCAAAAATCATGCCTTAAATCAGTAGGGGTGTCAATTTGATTTAACCAATCCCGCCGAGGGCGCCATTATTTCTATAATCTCAAAACAAATTGGCGATCAATCTGAATTTTTGTGTTTTTCACTGGAAAATTTATGATAACCAATTTGCCTACAAGAATATTAAAATTCAGGCAATTTTAGTAAAATTTGATGTCTGAAGAGAAAAAAGAATCTGAAGTAGATGTAAAGTCTACAGAAGATTCATCCTCTGAAAAAACATCTATCGAAGAGCCTAAAGTTGACTCAAATGCAGCTGAAAAAACAATTGAAAAAGTTGAGGCATCAACAAAAGCTGCCGAAGCTTCAGCAAAAGAAGTTGAAGAAGCAAAAGTAGCTGAAGAAGCAATTGCAAAGGCTGAGGCCGCAGCAAAAGCTGCAGAAGAAGCCGAAGCTGCTGTAAAAGATGCTCTTGCTAAAGCCGAAGCTGCCAAGGCAGAAGCCGAAGCTGCAGCCGAAGAAGAATACAAGGCAATTACTGCAGAAGTTAAAGCTGACGCTGCTAAGAAAGATGATTTTACATACAAGCGACAAGGTGAAGAAATCTTCAGAAGAGAAATGGGTGAACCTGAGTTTTTCTTAGATAAAAAAGATAGATTCCCTAGACCAATTCTTTCTCAAGATGAACAAGAATCTTTAACCAGAAAAGCAGAGATTCCACAAGATCAAACTCCTGCATATATCCCTGAACATGTATTGAGTCCAGAATTTGGTGGAGTTTCGAATTATGAACGTGGTGTAGATTCATTTTTAGAAGAAGTAAAATTAAAACTTGAAAAATTAAAAAATAATCCAGAATCGTCTCAAAAAGAAATTCGGGATGCTGAAAATGAAATTATTTATTTAGAATCTTTGCATGAAAATTTCTATATTGGAATGAATGTTTTTAGAACAGCTAAAGGCGGACGGGATAAAGTAAAGGCATAATAGGTGAATGATGTGGGCCAAGTATCTTTTGATGTAATAAATGCGAGAGTAACTTTCAAAAATGTTCCTATACATACACTGGCAAAATTTTCTTTCAAAGATGTTTCAGCAGCATGCCAAGAATTTAAAAAAATTTCTGGAGTGGAAGAATGTGTAATTATTCAATCTGCAACTAGAGTAGAAATATTCACAGTTAGTAATGTTGAAACTACTGATTCTCCAGATGCGAGAAGACCAGAGGGAAAAGCACTTGTTTTAAATCAAATTAAAGATACCTGGGTATCTTTATCATCATTAGAGCAAATTGACATTGATCATTTTGATCAAACTTTAGAAGTTTACAAAGGTGATGATGTTTATCTTAATCTTTTAAGATTGGCATCTGGATTAGATGCACTAGTTGTTGGATGGCAAAATGTTTTTGATGATGTTGTTAAATCCTTAGAAAATGCAAAAAATGCGGGAACAACTGGCCCAATTCTAAATAAATTATTTGAAAGTGTAATTCGATTATCTGCTAGAATGAGAGATACAACCGGAATTGCAAAAGATGTAGTATCACTTGGAGATGTTGCGGTAAAACTTGTGGATGAAAAAGCTGGTCTTGATTCTAAGAAAAAAGTTTTGGTCATCGGAACTGGCGAATCTGCTGCAACACTTGTAAAAGCGTTGGATAGAAAAGGTGTCTCATTTGATGTTACTAGTAGAACACTTGAACGTGCTACAGGTTTTACAACAATTCTAGGTGGAACTCCTGTTGATTTCAATGATGTTTTAACAGGATTTGATAAATATGATATTATTTTTGTTGCAACTACATGTGATTACTTCTTAATCACATATGATAGAATCAGATTAGTAATGGAAGAAAAGAAAAAAGGTACTCTTGTTTTAGATTTATCAGAACCTAGGACTGTTGATGAAGGAATTACAGCTCTTCCTGGAATCAAATTATTATTCCGAGATCAAATAGCAGAAATTTATGAAGAAAGTGTAAGGACTCGAACAGGTATAATTCCTGCAGTTGAGAAAATTATTGAAAAAGAATTACCTGTTTTATCTGCTAGAATGAAAAGATTAGATGCTTAATTTTCTACAAACCTTGCTTTCTTAAGAGAAATTGCATTATTGCTTCTTTGGAATAATCTATTCCATGTTCCTCATCTGTATGAGTTCGAAAATTTTCAATTACTTGTTCCATTTCTCCGTCTGCCACAAAATCACACTCAAAACCATAGTCTCTGCATTTTAGTTGTGCCATACTTTGCTGAAAGATTATCAATATAAAAATCCACAGGTATGCAACTAATTCATATACAATAATTTGATGATCTTGAAGACTAAATTGTAATTGATAATTCTTCTATCAAATTTTATCCGTAAGATTCGTATTTAATGCCAAAACTTCCATCTGGCTTTTTTTCATGTTCAGTTACAAATCCTTTTTGTCCTAAGAATTCAATTACTCCATCTATTGTTCCTTGATAACCACAGATGTAGATTATTGTATTATCTGGAGTTATTTCTTCACCCACCATTTCTTCTACTGGAGATAATCCTGTTTTTTTATCTGGTTTGAAAAATGATTCAACTCTTCCCACATGACCATTCCATGATCTATTGAAATATTCTTTTGGTCTACTGATAGCTGCTCTATATCTAAAATTCCATTTGTCCCTTCCTCTTCTTTCGCTTTCTAATTCTAAATCCGTTAAAAGACGCTTGTAACTTAATTCATCAACATAGCTTGCACCATGTAATATCACTACTTCTCTTTTATCATTTGTATCGTGAAAATGTTTCGCAAATGCAATAAATGGTGCTAATCCTGTGCCCCCTCCTACACAAATTACTCTTCTATTATCTTTTTGACCATTTGGCAACTTGTCACTAATCTGTAATGCTGCTCCTGTAGGATCACCGAGTGCTACTTCATCACCAACACTTAGATAAAATAATTCAGTAGTTACTCTACCTGGAAGTGGTTTTCTAACCCATCTAATTACAAATTCAAAATAATCTCTATTTTCTGCATGTGATGCAATAGAATATGCCCTTCTAACAATTTTTTTTTCTGATGGAATTGGGAGTCCTATTGTTAAAAATTGCCCTGTTTTGTATTGAGGCATTCCATTTTCTGGCACCAATCTAATAATTACAAGATCTTCTTTTAGTAACTCTCTATAGACTACTTTCGCTTTCATTTCAGTTACCATGCTAGATGTTTTTTTGTGACTTTGGATAAATATATTTCTGTTATAATTTGATTCAAAAATAACATAATTGTTCTAATTTGTCAAAATTCTTGCGAAATTAATCAATATGATTCAAAAAATGATAAAATCAATTATTGATCGATTAATGATATTATCTCATCAAGAATTTTCTTATTTGCAGCAGCAATGAAAGAAATTCTTGTCTCATAACTAAGATCTGAATCAAGTGGATTCAAATTTGCATCTAATAATAATCCTCCAGCTTCTTTGACAATCAAATATCCTGCTGCAATATCTTGAATTCTGATTTTATCTCTAAAATCAATAAAAATATCCATCAATCCTCTTGAAAAAAATGCCATTTCTAGAGCATTTGCTCCAAAATGCCTTAGATGTTCATGTTTTTCAAAAATTGGAAGAAATAGATTTACTAAATCCTTTGATGCACCTGAAATATTGATTCCTATTATTTTATAGATTGGAACATTTTTGTTTACCACTATTCGTTCTCCGTTAAAAAATGAACCTTTATTTTTTGAGGCCCAATACATTTCACCGTTTGCTAGATTTGTGATTACTCCATCTGTGATTGAACTAAGTTTATTTTCTGTTGCAAATGCTAAAGAACTACAGAAAAAAGGAACTCCTCTTACAGCATTTGCAGAACCGTCAATTGCATCCATAATCACATATCCTTTAGGATTATTTGATAATTCAACACGTCCACATTCTTCACCCAAAACAATACACTCAAAATTAATTTCCTTAAGGAAATCTAATACTGTTTTTTCTGCAACAATGTCTATGTTTCTTGAAATATCTCCTCCTGCCCCTCTACCAAAGTCTCCAGCAGCATGTTCAGTTCCTGCAAGATCCTTTACATTTTCATAAATTCTATTTGATGCTTCTTGAAGAATTTCTATAATTTCCACATTCAATATTTACAACTTCGTAATTTAAGTGAAGAAAATTTTTGTATTGAAAGCATAAATAACAATAAAGAAGCTTAACGTTTGTGAGTGGAAAAGATCAATCTGTTGTAAGTAAAGAAGCATTGATGAGTACAAAACCTGGAAAACAAATAATGAAACAAGCATTATTCAAATCTAAAGGTTATAAATTATTTAACAAATACAAGGAAGAAACAGAAAATGAATTTCCAAACTTTGCAGAAAGATTTGCACAAGGTTTACTAAATGAAATTAAATCTGATACAAATCCTAATTCTACCCAACAAGCATTTGGAGATGAAGTAGGTTCAACTGAAATTATCCTAAATGCCTCCGAAATCGAGCCTATAAAATCAAAATTAGAGAGTCTTGAAGTACTACAAGATAGAGTAAACAGAATTTTAAATTCCAACTTTGTAAAAATGACATTTCCTGTTTTCAATGGATTGTTTGATGCTGCAGCAGATTTTTCCGGAAGAAACGATCCACAATTAAAACAGGATATGGTTGAAGGACATATTCTAGCAATTGATTTGAGTGAACCGATGGATAGAATTGTAGATAAAGATGAAGACTTGGAATTCCTTGATGATTACAAACTTATGAATCCATATATTCTGAAATTAGCTAGAAATAAAATATCGAAAGGAGGAGAACAAGTTCTAAAAGAATTTGAAGATGGATTTAAGGATGCTAGAATTGGACAATATTTAGATGAGAAATTAAAATCAAAACCTACAACAATCACTGAAGAAGAAATGACTTTGTCTTACAAAAAATATCGTGCTGTAATGGGAACAGCTGGTAGAAACATGGCTTTGGCAGAACGGCCATTAGGAGAAATCTTCTATTTAGGTATGGCACGAGCTGCTGAAGGTGTTGGTTGTGGTAATGAAATTGAAGATTCAATAAAAAACGGTTTTGTCAAAATTCCCTCTTGGCCACTATACTATTCTTTGTTGGCAAATGATGTGAAAAAAGGATTTGATGTTACATTAGAAAAGAGTAATTTGTATTTACAAGATGCTAGGCTAACTTTGGAATTATTGCCTGAGGAATTCTCTCATAAAGAATTTTTAGAATTTTTATTTTTAACTGTAGAACATTACAATCAATACTGGTATAATAAATTACAAAAGGCTAACAAGTGGTCTGAATTTCAATCCAAACTCCCCCAGTGATAAAATTGATGTGGTCTGAAAAATACCGGCCTCAGATTATTTCTGATATGGTGGGAAATGAAGAGCAAAGAACAGCTATAATGGAATGGTTTGCCAAATGGAAAAAAGGTACAAAACCACTCCTTTTGGTTGGCCCTCCAGGTATTGGGAAAACCACTATTGCATATCTTGTAGCCAAACAATTTGGATATGATATGATTGGACTTAATGCAAGTGATGTTAGGAGTAAATCTAGAATCAATGAAATTCTTATGCCTGTTTTAGGCAATGTGAGTGTCTTAGGAACTCCGATGATTTTTGTTGATGAGGTTGATGGAATTCATGGACGAGGTGATTATGGTGGTGCTTCGGCACTTGTTGATATTCTCAAAGAACCTACAGTACCAATAATTCTTGCAGCAAATAATGACACATCAGATAAAATGAAAAGTATCAAAAAAGTTGTTAAAACAATATCTTTCAAAAGAATTCCTCCACGATTACTTAGAGTCTATCTTGAAAATATTTTAAAGAAAGAAAATGCAAAACTAAGTCCTGGTTCTTTAATCAAAGTCATTGATAAATCCAAAGGGGACATCCGTTCAATGATAAATTTAACCCAATCTTTAGTTACTGGATTTAATCCACAAACAGAAACAACTTTTGAAAATATTAATGTTGAAGATGGTGTTAATGCTTTCTTCAAAGCAAATTCAATTGAAGAATCTAGAATAGTATTATATTCTATGCAGATTGATCCTCGAGAAAAAATTAATGCATTCTATTCAAGTATTATTACAAGTAATTTAGATAATTCAAGTCTTGCAAAATATCTAGAAACCATTTCAAATGCTGATATGCTTTTTGGAAAGATTATGAAAACTCAGAATTGGAGACTTTTACGTTATCTGAATGATATTTTGATTAAATTATATCAAAACGATGATAGAATAAGATATGCACAATACAATCTATCGTGGCCATTACTAAATAGAATCCGTTGGGATGGTGCAAAAATTAAATCAATGTCGTCTATCATGGCAAGAAAATTACATATGTCTTCAAGTGCTTTTGTAACTTTATGTTTGCCTTTTGTCTTACTTTGTATTAAAAATAAAACTATTCAATTAGATCTAGAAGAAACTTTTGGGGATATTATTGAAAAGGAGATTGAGATAATTCAATGAGTTGGAGAAAAATCCCCATGAAATTTCCTGGTACTTGTATAGTTTGTAATGAAAAAATCGAAATTAATGAGATTGGTTTATGGGCAAAAGGATTAGGTGTAAAACACGAAAAATGTGCTCAAATCAATGAATTACAATGCAGTGTTTGTGGGGGGCCAGCTGGTTGCCTTCAATGCGAATTTCAGGAAACTTGTGACATTCCCAATGTTTCTCAATTATGTATTTGTAAAAAATGCAGTGAAGAAAAAGATGCTTTTAAGTCATATCAAAAATCAACAAACAAGAAATTTGCAATTCTTAACTCTTGAAATTCTAAAAAAAAACAATGATCTGTGATTTTTTTTAAAATATTCATGAATTTTAATTTTCAAACTAAATTAATATATGAAACCATATCAGACTTAGATCACTGTTATGCATTCTGAAAAGATTGAGCGATATTCTAAAAATAACAATACTGCATTTCAAGGGGGTGGACAAGACAGAATTAAGGCCCAACATGAAAAAGGTAAATTAACTGCTCGTGAAAGAATAGGTCTTTTACTTGATGAAGGTACTTTCACCGAGATTGATCCATTAACAACACATCATTATCATGAATATGATATGCAAAAAAAGAAATTTTTCACAGATGGTGTGGTTGGTGGTTATGGAAATGTAAATGGTAGACAAATCTTCGTCTTTGCTTATGATTTCACTGTTCTTGGTGGAACTCTTAGTCAAATGGGAGCTAAAAAAATTACTAAACTAATGGATCATGCACTAAAAAACGGCTGTCCAATTATTGGAATAATGGATTCTGGTGGTGCACGAATTCAAGAAGGAATTATGAGTCTTGATGGCTTTGCTGACATATTTTATCATAATCAATTAGCCTCGGGAGTTATCCCTCAAATTACTGCAAGTATAGGTCCTTCTGCCGGCGGTTCTGTGTATTCTCCTGCCATGACTGACTTTGTTATCATGGTGGAAAAAGTTGGAACAATGTTTGTCACTGGACCTGATGTTGTTAAAACAGTTTTAGGTGAAGAAATCTCATTTGATGAACTTGGTGGAGCCATGACACATGGTTCAAAAAGTGGAGTTGCACATTTTGTTGCACAAAATGAATACGAATGTATGGATTATATCAAAAAATTAATTTCTTATCTTCCTCAAAATAATACTGAGGCACCACCAAAAATAAAAACTGATGACGATCCAAATCGAATGGATCATAATTTAATTAACATTATTCCAGAAAATCCTCTACAACCTTATGACATGAAAGAAATAATTAATTCAATTGTAGATAATCATGAATTTTTTGAAGTGCATGAACTATTTGCACCAAATGTTGTAGTGGGATTTGGAAGAATGGATGGTCAAGTTGTTGGAATTATAGCTAATCAACCAATACATCTTGCAGGTGCACTTGATATTGATTCATCAAATAAAGCAGCAAGATTTATTCGATTTTGTGATTCATTTAATATTCCAATTATTACTCTAGTTGATACTCCAGGATATATGCCAGGTTCAAATCAAGAACATAATGGAATCATTAGACATGGAAGTAAATTGTTATATGCATATTGTGAAGCGACTGTACCAAGAATTACTTTAGTTATTGGAAAAGCATATGGTGGTGCATACATTGCAATGGGAAGTAAAAATCTAAGAACTGATATTAATTATGCATGGCCAACTGCAAGATGTGCCGTTTTGGGAGGCGAGGCTGCAGTGAAAATCATGTATAGGAAAGAACTTGCAAGCGCAGATGATCCTGAAGCACTAAAAAAACAATTAATCGAAGAATTTGCAGAAAAATTTGAAAATCCATACGTGGCAGCATCACATGGTACTGTAGATAATGTAATTGATCCAGCTGAAACAAGACCTATGCTTATCAAAGCATTACATATGCTTGCAAATAAGAGGGAAAAACAACTTCCAAGAAAACATGGAAATATCAACCTGTGATTAAATATGATTGAAAAAGTACTGATTGCAAATAGAGGAGAAATTGCTTTACGTGTAATTAGAACATGTAAAAGACTTGGAATTAAAACCGTTGCTGTTTATTCTGATGAAGATTATGATTCAATGCATGTTAAACAAGCATCTGAAGCATACTATATTGGAGAAGCAGCTCCTGCAAAATCATATCTAAATCAAGAAAAAATTCTTGAAACCATATTGTCTTCTGGTGCAGATGCAATACATCCAGGATATGGATTTCTTTCAGAGAATTCTGATTTTGCAACTACATGTGAAAAAAATAACATAAACTTTATCGGACCAACAGGCAAATCCATGGATCTATGTGGAGATAAAATGCAATGCAAGGCTGCAATGCTTAAAGCTAAAGTTCCAACAGTTCCTGGAAGTCCCGGACTAGTAAAAGATGTTGAAGAAGCATTAAACATTGCAAATGAAATTGATTACCCTGTAATGTTAAAATCAGTTTATGGTGGTGGAGGTCGTGGAATTAGAATTGTTACAAATGATAAAGAATTACGTGAAGGCTTTGAAACAGTTACGGGTGAATCTATTTCTGCAGTAGGCAAGTCTGCAATTATTGTTGAAAAATTCCTTGAAAAAACAAGACACATTGAATACCAAATGTGTAGAGACAAACACGGAAATGCAGTTCATATTTTTGAAAGAGAGTGTTCTATTCAGAGAAGAAATCAAAAACTTATTGAGCAAACCCCTTCTCCTGTAGTTGATCAGGAAACACGAGATCGAGTGGGTGAATTAGTTGTAAAGGCATCTGAAGCAGTCGATTACACCAACTTGGGTACTGCTGAATTTTTAAGAGCAGATAACGGTGAGTTTTATTTTATTGAAATTAATGCTAGACTGCAAGTAGAGCATCCAATCTCTGAGATGGTCTCAGGATTAGACTTCGTTAAACTTCAAATTGATATTGCAAATGGTGAGCCATTACCATTCAAACAAAAAGATCTTAAAATGAACGGTTATGCAATTGAATGTAGAATTAATGCAGAAGATACATTCTTAGACTTTGCTCCTTCAACAGGACCTGTTCCTGATGTAACAATTCCATCTGGACCTAGTGTTAGATGTGATACTTACTTGTATCCTGGATGTACTGTTTCACCATTTTATGATTCTTTAATGGCTAAATTATGTACATGGGGTCAAACTTTTGAAGAATCTAGAACTAGAATGCTTACTGCACTTAATGACTTTTACATACAAGGAGTGGAGACATCAATTCCACTTTACAAAACAATTCTTAATACTGAAGAATACAAAAAAGGTGACTTATCAACTGATTTCTTAAAACGATACGGAATAATTGATAAATTAGCTGAAGATCTAAAGAAAGAGAAAATTGAAAAGAGTGAAGAAGCAATTGCAGCTGCTATAATTTATTCTGAGTATTTTAAGAGCCGTATACAAAATGATTCTAACTCAAGTTCAAATTGGAAATATAAATTGGATTGATGAAAAATGGATTATAAAATACCTGACATTGAAAAATCATTTGATGGAAAGATTATTCAGAATCTTGGAAATAATGATTACATAATAAAAATAAACGACAATGAACATAACTTGAAAATTATAAGTATGAATTCTCGTGGCATTGAATTTATTTTTGATCAAACATATCACAAGGCAAAATATCTTGAACAATCAACTAATGAAATGAATATTGTAATTGATAATGTTCCAATTGTTATTAATCGTAATTCTCACTTTGATGAAGTTGTTTACAAACACTCAGGTGGTGCTGGTTCTGGTAATGCACAGCTGTCACTGAAAAGTCAAATTCCCGGTAAGGTTGTATCTATTGCAGTTGCAGAAGGTGATTCAGTAAAGAAAGGTGATGTAGTATGTACACTTGAATCGATGAAGATGCAAGTTTCTGTAAAAGCCCACAAAGATGGAATTATAAAATCAATTAAAATTAAAGAAACTGCATCTGTCGCTAAAGGCGATCCTATAGCTGATATAGAATAAAAAAAAATTTTCCTATTTCAGGAAATTTTTAATTTCTTCATAGTTTGGTTCTTTCAATGGATCTTCTGAAACCCATTTGTAACCAATTTTCCCATCTTCCATAATTATGAAAACAGAACGTTTAGCTGCGTTGTATCCTTTAATGTGAAGTAAATCTGGCATCAATATGTCATAGTCACGAATTGTTTTACTTGAATAATCTCCTAATAAAGGAAATTTGAAGTTATTTTTTTCTGCAAATGCTTTATTAGCAAATGGACCATCATTGCTGATTGCAATTACTTGAGCACCTTGATCTGCAATTTCTTGCCAAGAATCTCGTAAAGTACACAATTCGGCTTCACAAACTGGTGAACTGGCAGCAACTATGAATGATAAAACAATTTTTTTACCCTTAAAATCATCCAAAGTCCGCAATTTCAATTCTGTATCTGGAAGTTCAAAGTTAGGAGCTGTATCTCCAATGTTCAAAGTCATGATCGCAGTAAGTCAATGGTCTATAAAGTACTTTAGAAAATAATTTTTTTGAAAACTTGATCGAAAAAAGGAAGAATACCTTTTTATACAAAAATCAGAGTCAGAAGATAAATTGGTCGGGGAATTAGCGGGCAATTATAGTACCGTTGTATTGATGTTTGGCTTTGCTGTGGTAGCAATGGCTCCAGCACTAATAATTTCAAGAATGATTTCTCCAAGAAAAAGAAGTAATCCTGTTAAGTTTCTACCAATGGAATGTGGTCAAGTTCCAACTGGTGAAGGAAGAACTCATTTCATGATGCAGTATTATCCTTACATTTTGATGTTTGTTGTTTTTGATGTAATGGCTATATTCTTGTATGCATGGGGCAGTGCTCTTTTGGAACTTCCTAAGAGTGCTACACTTCCTATGATGGGATTTTTAGCAATTATGTTTGGTGCAATGGCATTTGCATTATATCAATCAGGGAGAAGGAGAATATGGTAGTTTTTTATATAAATTGCATTTACGAGGATAGGGGATAAGATTGCTTAAAGATTTAGTAACACCAGAAAACGCAAATGTCTTTATCGGAAAGCTAGGAGACATTTTAGAAAAAGCAATTGATAAACCATTGGGCTATGCCATCAATTGGGGTAGAATTTGGTCACTCTGGCCTGTCCATATTGAAACAGCTTGTTGCAGTGTTGAATTTGGCGCAGCATCAAGTCCTAGATATGATGTTGAAAGATTCGGTATCATTGAAGCGTTTGGTTCACTTAGACAATGTGATCTCGTTGTTGTTCAAGGAACCATTACACGAAAAATGGCACCACGTCTAAGATTAGTTTATGATCAAATGCCAGAACCAAAATATGTAATTGCTATGGGAGCTTGTGCAATTACTGGAGGGTTGTATTTTGATTCATACAATGTACTTCCAGGAATTGATGGAGTTATTCCAGTTGATGTCTATGTTCCAGGTTGCCCACCTAGACCTGAAACTCTCATCCAAGGATGTATGTTATTGCAAGAGAAAATCAAGAGAATGAAGGCTAGGAAGTTTGTATAATGAGTACTGATTCTGAAAAACCTTCTGCAGATGTTAAACCTGAAGAGAAAAAAACACCTCCACCTCCTGCAAAAAAACCTGAAGAAAAATCTGTAGATTTACCTGCCTTTGAAAAAGGAATTTCTGATAAAATTATTGAAAAATTTGGTGATAAAGTAGAATCAACATTTGTGAAACAAGATAGAGTTGGAATTAAAGTTGGAAAAGAAAATGTTCATGAAGTTGCTGAATTCATTCGTGATGGATTAAATTTTGATCATGTAGAATCTGTTTCAGGTGTTGATTATCCTCAAGATAAAGAAATTGAAGTTGTTTATCATATAGGATCTTATACTGATTCATCACTAGCAAGTCAAATTCTTGTTTTATCTACAAGGGCACAAAGAGAAGAAAATCCAATTCCTGGTAATGATGCTACTAAACTTCCAACTCTTAGAGATATATTTTACAGTGTTGAATTTCATGAAAGAGAAGTTTTTGAAATGTTTGGAGTTTACTTTGAAGGACATCCTGATAATAGACGATTACTTTTACCAGAAGATTGGGCAGATTTACCACCGCTTAGAAAGGACTTTGCAATAAAGGGAAGATAGAATGACTACTGAATTACCCCCAGGATTAGCACTCCAAAAAGTTGATGAGAGAATAATGACTCTCAATGTAGGACCACAACATCCTGGTTCTGGTCACATGAGAATAATTGTTCAAATTGATGGTGATTACATTGTTGCATGTGATCCTGATCCTGGATATGTTCACCGTGGAGAAGAAAAAATGGCAGAATACAGAAACTATATCTTGAACATTCCTCACTTAGAAAGACCAGTAATTCATGACTCATGCAATGTTCTTTATCCATATGTTTTGGGTGTTGAAGAAATTGTTGGTATTGAAGTTCCCGAACGTGCAAAATATGTTAGAGTTATCGCATCTGAACTAAACCGATGTATTTACACAATGTATTGGCTTGCAATTTATGGGATTTTCTTAGGACATTCTACGATGTTTATGTGGCCAGCTGGTGATCGTGAACTCTTAATTGATCTAATGGAAAAAATGACTGGTGCAAGGGTAACACATGCCCATTTTGTTCCAGGTGGAGTAAGAAATGATTTACCTCCAAACTTTGAGGATGTTTGTTTACGTCAAGTAAATTACTTTGAAAAAAGAATCAAAGAATATGCTGCAGTATTTTATGATAACCCAATTCTAATTTCTAGAACTCGTGATACAGGAGTTCTTTCACGTGAAGATGCAATTAGACTTGGTACAACTGGTTCTGTACTTCGTGCAAGTGGTGTAGATTTTGATCTAAGAATAAAGGAACCATATGATGTCTATGATGAATTAGATGTTCACACTAACGTAATGAAAGAAGGTGATTCTTATGCAAGATCTAAAGTTCCTTGGCTTGATATGCTTGAAAGCTGTAATATTATTAGACAAGCATTACAAAAAATGCCCAAGTCTGGTTCAGTTAGAACTAAACTTAAACCAAATCCAAAAGGAAAAGGACTTGATTCAGTTTACAAACGAGTTGAATCTGGAAGAGGTTCTTTAGGATGTTACATTGTATCTGATGGGAAAACTGAACCCTATAGACTCAAGTTGAGTGTTGGTTCTTTTAGAAACTTAATTGCATTACCCTATCTTCTTAAAGGCGAAAAACTTGGTAACATGCCTTCTGTTTATTGGAGTCTTAACTATTGGCCAGTGGAGGCAGACCGATAAATGTCCGTAATTGCACCAAAATTCAAACTTAGTGAATTTATCAAATCACTACTTGATAATGTCATTTGGATAATTTTGATTTTAAATCTAATTGGAATTCCATTAGTTTTCATGGTTTTATTTGCAATAGAAATGCCTGTGATTAATGGTGAATTACTTACACCATTTCTGGCATTAACCTGGATAGCAGATCCATCTCGTACTCTTCCAATCATCAAGGCCTTTATGACCACTGATATGTTCAGAGTAATGGCATTTCCTGGGTTTGGTTTTGCTGCACTACTTGCAGCAGGTACGATATTTGTTGAAAGAAAAATGCTTGCAAAATTACAATTAAGAGTTGGTCCATTTTACTGTGGAAAATTTGAAGGTATATTACAATTAATGGGTGATGGACTAAAATTAATTTCAAAAGAGATTATTATTCCAGCAAAAGCTGACAAGCCGATTTTCTGGGCTGCACCAGTAATGTTTGTTGCAGCAGCAGCATCATTTGTAGCATTAATTCCTGTTGCTCCTGGTTGGGTAGTGGCAGATGTGGACTTAGGATTGTTAGGAGTATTTGCAGTCATAGGATTTTTCCCAATCATTACAATTCTTTCTGCATGGTCTGCAAATAGTAAATTCCCATTCATTGGAGGTATTAGAGCTTTATTCCAAATGGTTTCATTTGAAATTCCACTAATTCTATCTTTGTTAGGAGTTGTTATTCTAACTGGAACCCTGAACTTATCTGAAATTGCAGCAAGTCAATCTAGTTTTCCTTGGATTGTATTTTTACCGGTTGGTGCTATTGTCTTTTTCATTACAATGTTGGCAGAATTAGAAAGAATTCCATTTGATCTACCTGAGGCAGAAAGTGAGATTGTAGCTGGATGGCTAACTGAATTATCTGGAATGATGTATGGACTTGTACAATTAGGAACCTATCTGAAACTTTATGCATTTGCAGCATTGTTTACAGTGTTATTCCTTGGTGGATGGAATGGTCCAATGGTTATACCACCATTCCCTGCAGAAATTATTACTGATGGAATTGAACTTGGACCTATCACTGCCAATATTGCAGGGTTACCTGTATTTACACAAGAAATGCTTAATGGAACACTTTGGTTTGTTCTAAAAACAGTTGGGGTTATCTTCTTCATACTATTGCCAAGAGGTGTATTCCCAAGAATTAGAATTGATATGTTGTTGGATCTTGGTTGGACCAAACTTATTGGACTTGCATTCGTTAACATCTTTATTGCTCTAGGTTTGCTTTACGCTGGAGTGTTAGGGCCAGGAGGTTTACAATAATGGGAACTGCTACAGGTATTATTCGCGCATTAAACTCTGGAATTAAACATATTGCAACAAAGCGATTTACACTTCGTTATCCTGAAGAGAAACTAAAATTTGTAGGCGATGGTTACCAATTTGATCCTTCCACTGGTGTTGGAATTGCTGGATTAAAGGGACGTCATATGTTATTCCATGATCATTGCACTGGTTGTCAATTATGCTCTATTGCATGTGAAGGAGTTGCAGAAGCAATTGCAATGGTCAAAGTTCCAGAAGAACAAAAACAAAATAAAAAATCTATCATGCCACAAATTGATTATGGAAAATGTGTTTTTTGTGGACTCTGTGTTGATGCATGTCCATTTTATGCTCTATACATGACTAATGATTACGAACTTTCTTCATTTTCAAAAGAAGGATTGATCTATACTCCTGCCCAACTTGCTGTAAAACCATATGTTGCACAAGATAGTGAAATCCAAATTACTGATAGAGGTGCATCACATGGCTGATGCAGCGTTTCTTGCATTAACTGTAATAACAATTGGTTCTTC
Source organism: Candidatus Nitrosopumilus sp. bin_68KS (assembly GCF_054095825.1). Lineage (NCBI taxonomy): Archaea > Thermoproteati > Nitrososphaerota > Nitrososphaeria > Nitrosopumilales > Nitrosopumilaceae > Nitrosopumilus > Candidatus Nitrosopumilus sp. bin_68KS. Next base: position 36,055 of record NZ_JBSWSP010000005.1, on the reverse strand, counting down.
AATTGCAGCACTTGAATTAAGATCATTGATTTATGGCTCAATTGCTTTGATGGGAACGTTAGGTGGGATTGCTGGATTCTTCTTCTTACTTGATTCTCCCTTTGTTGCATTATTCCAATTAGCTGTGTATGTTGGTTCTATTGCTGTTTTAATTTTGTTTACCGTCATGTTAGTAAAAAGAGAATTAATTTTCAAAAAAATTGAAGATAAGAGAAGAAAATTTGCAGGTATTGGATTAATGTTGGTAGTTATGGTAGCGTTAGGGGCTGTATTCCTTGATTCAGGAATTAAAACAATAACTACTGATGAACCTCCAGTTAATTTCAGAGATATCGGTACAGACTTTGTAACATATTATTGGCCTGCATTGATTTTGATGGGATTGATTTTAGCCGGTTCTGTAACTGGTGCATTAGTTTTAGCCAAACGAGAGGATGTGGAGAATGACCAGCGAGCTAGTTGATTTTACACTTGTATCTGTTGCTTTATTGGGCATAGGAATTTACGGTCTTGCAGTAAAGCGAAATTTTATTCGAATGTTATTTGCAGTTGAAATTATTATTAATGCTGCAAATCTCAATCTTGTAGCATTTGGTAGATTTTTACCTCATAGTGGAGGTCAGACTTTGGCATTATTCTCAATTGCAATTGCGGCAGCAGAAGTAGCAGTTGGATTATCTTTAATTATTGTAGCTTATAGGATGTATCAAAATGTCGATATTGCAGACTTTAGGAGTTTGAAGGGATAATGGAATATGCATTATTACAGGCAGTATTCTTGCCGTTACTCTTATCACCAATTGCTTACATTATTGGAAGAAAAATGGGTCCAACACCTGCAATGTGGTTTACCTTTGCAATTTTGCTTTACACAACAATCTTAGTAATTAATGCTGCATTATCTGGAACTGTAGAGGAACATTATCCTTGGACTGAGCAGTTTGGAGAATTTGGTTTCTTACTAGATGGTTTGGCATCTCCATTTGCAATTATGATCTATGTGTTATCTACAATCTTGGCACTTTATTCAAAACCATACATGATTCACAAATTCCACGAACAATTTGAAGAAGAACATAAAATGAATTCATCTTCAGGTGCTCAAACTTCAGTAGTTGAATCATCATCACTTTCAAATTATGTTAATGCTAAATCTGGTATTTACTTTGCATTGTATCTTGTTTTTGCAATGGGAATGCTTGGAACTGTTCTTTCAACAAATCTCATCGAATTTTATATTTTCTTTGAGGTTATGTTAATCCCTGGTTTCTTTTTAGTTGCACTTTGGGGTGATGGTCCTAGAAGAAAAATTGGCTTAATGTTCCTATTCTGGACCCATGCTGGCGCAGTTGTTTTACTATTGGGCTTTTTGATGATTGGTCTTTCATTGGGAAGTTTTGATTTTGTAGATATTCGTGAATCTGATATTCCTCAAGATCTTGTGATGATCTCAGCAGTTGCAATTGCAATTGGACTGGGAGTAAAGCTGGCAGTTTTTATGTTCCATATTTGGCTACCTTATGTTCACGGTTCTGCACCAACACCAATCAGTGCATTATTGTCTCCTGCCATGATCGGAATTGGTGCTTATGGTATTTTCAGATTAATTGTTGAATTTTTACCTTCAACATTTGCAGATCTTGCAATATGGTTCCATGTTTGGGGTCTTGTTACAATGATTTATGGTGGTGCAATGGCACTGATGCAAGATGATTTGAAACGTATGCTTGCATATTCTAGTATTAGTCAGATGGGATACATCCTATTTGGTATTGGTTCGATTTCTGTACTTGGTCTTGCAGGTGCTGAGATGATGTATGTGACACACGCTATTGGTAAAGGCATTCTCTTCATGATGGCCGGAATTATCATTGTCAAAGTCGGAACTAGAAGTATTTCTAAACTTGGAGGATTAGCAGGAAAGATGCCAATAACAGCAGTATGTGCAGTAATTGGTGCATTAACAATTATGGGTGTTCCGCCAACAAGTGGTTTCATGGGAGAATGGATTCTCTTTTTCGGTGCATTAGAAACTGCAATTGAAGAAGGCTCAACACTTAGAGCAATAACGTTTGGTCTAGGTCTTGTAGCAACTGCACTTACAATGTCATACATGCTATGGATGCTAAAACGTGTATTCTTTGGAAAAACTCCTGAACATCTTGAACATGTGAAGGAAGGAAGTTGGTACATGACTGCACCAATGATGGTGCTTGCAGGATTTTCAATTGTAGTTGGTATTTATCCGGATATTTTCTTGAAAACAATAATTCCATACATGAACGGAGTGTTAGGAGTCTAGACTATGGCTACTGAAGCTTTTGGATTACCATTTGAAGTTGGAACTCTTAGTGCTTGGTTAGTTTGGATTCTACCATTTGCTGCAGCAATGATTATTCCTGGTGTTGGAAAATTATCAAAACACGCAACTGGATATGTTGCAGTGGCATTTGCTTTGATGAGTGCTTTATCTGCAGCAACAATGATTCCTGTTGCATTAGAAGCACACGAAATGCATCATCAAATTATGTGGATTGAATCAATTGGTCTCAAAGCAGGTGTCTTAGCAGATCCTCTTTCAATAATTATGGCAAACGTGGTTGGTTGGATTTCATTCCTCATTATGATTTACAGTACAGGATACATGAAAGGCGATAAAGATATTACAAGATTCTGGTTCTGGATGATGTTCTTTATTGGTTCAATGCAATTGATTGTTTTATCTGATAACTTACTCCAAGTATTCTTTGGATGGGAAGGTGTAGGACTTGCGTCATATGCATTGATCAGCTTTTGGTATCGCGACAAGAAGAAGGATCATGTTGGTGTTGAAGGTAGAACTGTTCTTGGCATGTTAGATTACTATGCACCAACACATGCAGGTATGAAGGCATTCATCATGACCAAAGTTGGTGATGTGATGATGATTGCAGGTATGCTTTTGATATTCTTGTTTGCAGGTACATTTGGATTTAAAGAACTAATGGGTGATACCCAATGGGCAACTAACATGGCTGCTCAGGGACTTTTAGTTCCGGCATTTGTTTTGCTATTTGGAGGAGCAGTTGGTAAATCAGCTCAGTTCCCACTAAATGAATGGCTACTAGAAGCAATGACTGGTCCTACTGCGGTTTCTGCGTTAATTCATGCAGCAACAATGGTCAAAGCAGGTGTATTCTTGGTAGCAAGAATTGGTCCACTTGTATTTGCATTAGGTGCTGCTGGTATTATGGCCGACCAATTCTTTGAGATAGTAGCTTGGGTTGGTGCAATTACTGCGTTACTACTTGCAACACAAGGTATGGTAAATAATGAAATTAAGAAAGTTCTTGCTTATTCAACTGGTTCTCAAATTGGATATATGATGATGGCACTAGGTGTTGCAGGACTATCTCATCAATATGTTGATGGTTACACTGCAGGATTCTTCCATCTTATTTCTCATGCAATGTTCAAAGCTTCACTATTCATGGCAGCGGGTTCTTTGTTACATATTGTTGGTTCAAGATTCATGAGTGATATGGGTGGCTTAAGAAAACAGATGAAGAAAACATATGCATTCATGTGGGCAGCTGGACTTGGTTTAATGGGTGCACCATTTATCACAACGGGTTTCTGGAGTAAGGATGCAATATTTGCAGCAGTCTATGAATCAGGAAATGAATGGGCAATTCCACTTTATGCAATTGCAGTATTAACTGCAGTAATCACAGCATTCTATACTACTCGAATGATTGGATTGGTCTTCTTTGGAAAGAAGAGCAAACACATTGAAAAGATGGAAGAGGAAGGACATCACATTCATGAAGCCCCATTATCCATGTGGGTTCCATATGGAATTCTTGCAGTACTTACAATTGGAATTGGTCTAATTGGATTATCTGCAGAAGAAGGCCTCCATCATGTATTTACTGATTATCTTGAACATTCATTTGGTATTCATTCTGAACATATAGCAACTGAAGCTTCAATACTTCCAGAGTTCTTGCAAGGACTTAATCCTGTAGCCTTAGGTTCATCATTAGTAGCATTTGCTACAGGAATTGGTCTTGGTTACATCTTCTATATTGGAAGATGGGTTGATCCTGTAAGATTTGTAAATTCCAACATCTTCTTTTACGCAATTCACAAAGTTCTCTTAAACAGATGGTATCTAAATGCAATTATCTATTGGTGTTTTGTTGTAGCACCATTGTGGTTGGCAAGAGGTGTATTCAGATACTTTGAAAAGACGACTATCGATTATGGTATGAATGATGGTGTTCAGAAAGCAGTTGGCTGGAGTGCAAAAGTTGTACAGGGAACTCAAACTGGTGTCTCACAATCATATCTATTCGTATTTGGAGCAGGATTACTATTCGTAGTCTTGATATTGTTGATATAGGAGATTGATGATTTGTTAGAAATTACTTCAACCCCATTGGTATTAATTGCAATATTGGGTACTGTCGGCATACTTCTTCCGATAATTAGCATTGCTAGAAAAGAAAGAGGCTCTAATTCATTTTATGCAGTAATTGCATTTGCAGCATTAATTGTATCCATGGGATATGTTGGATACCAATTTATTAACGAAAACGTTTCTGCATCTGCTCTTTTCTCAGAAGATGTTATAGTTGATGATGCATTTGGTGGATTCTTTGCAATTGCAATGTTGATTGTTGCATTGTTCACGACAGTTGGCTCTTTCAATTACATGAGAAAACATAATTCTCCTGCAGTATACTATTCTCTAATTTTACTTGCAACTATTGGTATGGTGTTAGTAGCATATTCTACAGATTTGGTAATGCTATTTGTTGCATGGGAACTTATGAGTATTCCAACCTATGTTTTAGTTGGATTTATGAAAAAGAATCCAAGCTCAAATGAGGCTGCTCTGAAATATTTCTTGTTTGGTGCATTATCATCGGCAATCATTGTTTACGGAATTTCACTTTCTTATGGATTAACTGGTTCAACAAATATTGGAGAAGTGATTCAAGGTTACTCTACACTTGATCCTTCCATGTTGCCTCTTGCATTACTTTCTGTTGGTATGTTTATTGCCGGATTTGGGTTCAAGATGGGACTTGTACCTTTTCATCAATGGCTTCCTGATACTTATGAGGGTGCACCATCTCCAATCACAGCACTTCTTGCGGCAGCAACAAAGAAAGCTGGATTTGCAGCAACAATTAGAATTGTAATTCTGGGAATGGTAGTTCTAAATCTTGATTGGACATTAGCTCTTGGTATTATTGCTGTGATGACAATGACTGTTGGAAACGTTGCTGCAATAATGCAAAAGAATCTCTCAAGAATGTTAGCATATTCTAGTATTGCACATGCAGGATACATTTTGATTGGACTTGCAGTTGCACCACATAGCTCACTTGGATTACAAGGCTCATTGTATCAAATTATGAATCATGCTGTAATGAAAGGAGCAGCTTTTATTGCAATTGCGGGAATTGTAACAACTCTTGCTGTAACTAATATTGATAAACTCAAAGGACTTGGAAGAAGGATGCCAATTACTGCTCTAGGGTTGGTAATTGCATTGTTTGCATTAGCTGGAATTCCTCCACTTTCAGGATTCTGGAGTAAACTCATGTTGTTTGGCAGTGCATTAGATGCAAGTTCTACTTTATGGTGGGCACCATGGCTTGCAATTGCAGGAGTTCTAAACAGTGCATTATCACTTGCTTACTATGGGTGGATTACACGAAAAATGTACTTTGAAGGTGAAACAGAAAAAAGAGTTGCAGAACCAAAATCTATAATGGCAGTTATGATCTTCTCTACAATCTTCTTGGTAGGATTTGGTGTATACCCAGATCCATTAATTAAATTTGTAGAGTTTGCAACACCTGTAATTAGTTTAGGTCTTATGCCTTAAATGAAGTAAATTTTATTAAATTATCTAAATTTATTTTTGCGTCATTATCTGGAATTTTTCTTAAACCAACTCTTGCTTTTTCAGAATATTCTTTTAACAACTCTTCCATTTTATTAAAAACATCTCTTGGATCAGAACTTTTCTTAATTAATAGATTAAATAATTTGTCTTCATTTTTCCAATCCAACAAATCATCTCTAATTTGATATGCAATACCTATATTTTTTCCATATTCTGTTAATGCTTCAATTTCTTCTTCAGAACCATTTGCAATAATTGCACCAATTCTTGCTGCAACCTCAAATGCAGTTGCAGTTTTGTATTCGATTACTTTGAGATAATCATCAAAAGTAACATCCTCACTTGTTTCTAACCTATTTTCAATCATTTCTCCTTCACTCATCAACATTGCAGTTGTGGCTAAATCTTTTGTAATTCTAGCATTATCTAATCTTGAAGATATGGCAAGAATTAACCCTAAAACAAAGTCTCCTGTAAGAACACTAGTGTTATAACCATATTTGATATGAAATGGATCTTTTTGCCTTCTCATTGTTTCATTATCAATAATATCGTCATGAATGATTGATTCCATATGTAAAAATTCAACAGCACACGCAGCTGATAATGTATTTTCATCAACCTTTCCTACACTTTCAGCTGCTAATGTCAAAATTATTGGCCTAATTCGTTTTCCACCATCTAATGAATATTTTAATGGCTCAATGAATTCAGATTCTGAATAAAGAGACAGTTCGTTTTTTAATGCTTCATCAATTTTTTCAATATACTTTCCATAGGTTTCAAGTAATGGATTGATTTCAATATTTTTCCTGTCCAAAATTGCCTGATCAAAAAACTTTGTCATTAGTAAATAAATCTTGGTGCTCCAGCCGGGATTTTCATCGATTGATTTTGAACCCGGGATCACTGCCTTGAAAGGGCAGTATGCTTGACCGGTCTACACCACTGGAACCCATGAAAATTCTGTGTTTTGACCATAAAATCTTTTGTAAACAACAAAGATTTTTTTATTGGCAATTTAGGAGTTGAATCATGAGTATAATTAAAAAAATTGATGAAATGATTGAAGAAAGAAGTTTACTAAAACACCCATTTTACCAAATGTGGTCTGATGGGAAGTTAACCCAAGAATCTTTGGCAGGTTATTCAAAAGAATATTTCCAACTTGTAAAAGCTGTCCCAAATTTTATGACTCCAATTATTGAAAAAGCACCAGAAGCAGTTGTTGATGAGTTAATTGAAAATCAACAGGAAGAATCTGATCATATCCAGCCCTGGATTGACTTTGCAGGAGAACTCGGTATTTCTCAAGATGAATTAATTCCGTATTCTGGAACATCTAAAACTAAGAAAGCAGTGTCTGATCTTAATACATTAATGGATACCTTTGAAGGTGGTGCATGTGCAATGTATGCTTTTGAAAAAGAAATTCCAAAAATTAGTCAAACAAAACTTGATGGATTGTCTGAATTTTATGGATTGACAAGTCATGAGGCTACAGAATACTTTAGACTCCATACAGAAGCTGATATTCGCCATACTGCATCATGGAGAAATATCTTGGAAAAATCTTCATCTGACACAAATAACTTGATTGAAATTGCAGACAAATCAATTTCTGCACAAAACTTGTTACTTGATAGTTGCTATGAAGAATACTGTTAATCTCATAACATTTTAAACCTAAGACTAGATTCATCTGCTTAGGGCCCGTAACTCAGCTTGGTAGAGTAACCGGCTCATAACCGGTGAGCCAAGGGATCGAAGCCCTTCGGGCCCATATCTTTTCAATTAGTTTTAAAATGAGCCAATCCAAAATTCATTGGCCGCAATGAAGAATCAGAGTTATATCTGAATGGTGATTGGAAGGCATTTGTCTGAGCTGCCAATATTCATTTGCTAATTTGCTTTTTCACTTTTTCTAGTACATTTTCATCTACTAAATTTTGTTCATATAGTGCTTCTGTAATTTGCAAAATATCTAGAATTGAATGCATATTGACACCTAATGCAGATAATGCTTCATCTGCACCTTCCATTCTATTGACAATTACATATGCGTCTTTAACTGAAATGTTAACTTCTTTTAATGATTTTATTGCATTTACTACTGAACCTCCAGTAGTTGCAACATCATCAATCATAACTACTGTCATTCCATCATGAATTTTTCCTTCCACAGATTTAGAAGTGCCATAATCTTTTGGTTTGTTTCTCACATAGATTAGAGGTTTTACAGTTTCTATTGCTAATGCTGAGGCAATCACCAAGCCACCAGTTGGAACAGAAACAATAGAATCAAAATTAGTTAATCCAATATTATGAGCTATCTCATTTTCAAGATATTTCACCATTTTTCTAAATTCATGTGGATAGCTTGGAACTAGTCTTAAATCTACATAGTATGAACTCTTTTTCCCACTTGCAAGAGTAAATTCTCCAAATTTTATTATGCCTTTTTCATGCAAAAAGGTTGCAAACTCTTTTACAAATTCCATACCAAAGTTAACTACACTGGATTTATTTTGGTTTGTATTATCAATGAATTATGCCTGAAATCTGGTTAAATTATGGTGTTACAGACGTAGTTTTAGATATAAGAGCAGAAAATTTAGAGCAAAAAATTGATTCTGATGGAAAAATTTTGGATGATTCAGCGATCAATGAAAAACTCAATTCTCTTGATTTGTCAAAACCCATGGAACTAGTAATTTTACATAATTCAAAATCTATCCAAAAAATTATCTCTTCTCTGTTTACTTTGTGTGAGCAAAAATCAAAACCTTTTCCCAAAATTTTTGCTGAGAAAAAAATACTGAATTTAGTCAAAGCAGGACTTCCTGAAGGAAGTTCAATTAATGAATTTGATGATATTGATATTTCTAATTCAAATCTTGTATTTATGGGTGAGATGGAATTTGATGGATTGTTTGGTTATGAGACTATTTCAACACGTTTAATCAAAAAATTTGGTTTAGATTCAATGCTTTCTGCATATGCAAAAAGACAAGGAAATTTACCTGTACCAGGACAACATCCTGAAAGTTTAGTTGAAGCAAAAAAATTCACTGATAATTTTGAAATTCAGGGCATTGAAATAGTTGCAAATTCTCAAGGCATTCTTGATTTTTCAATAGGTCATCCATCTGAAACAATCTCTACTACAAAAACTTTGGAATCTAACTCTATCAAAGAAACTGGTGAGCATAAAACCATGGTGATTAGTACAGGTAAGGATGCAAGTAATTTTGATTTAGGAAAATCACTGTCGTCTCTTTGGAATTGCTCTAATGCAATAAAAAAAGACGGTCTAGCAATTTTAGTAGCTGAATGCAAAGGTGGATTGGGATCTGATGCAATTCAACAATATGTTGAAGACCGATTGACTTTGGAGCAACTAAGAAATCCTACCAAATACATTGGTGGTATGGAAGATCTGTTATTTCTCTCTGAAATACAAAAGAATTTTCAGATTGGACTGGTTTCAATTTTGCCTGAATTTTATGCCAAGAAACTAAACATCATATCACTACCTGGAATAAAATATTCTATGGATTATATTTTAAAAACACAAGGAGTAAGACAAAAGGTTTCAGTCGTTTTGGATGGTGCTAGACTTTTACTAAGGTAAAAGATATGGTAGGAAATCTGATGGTAATGGTGCACACAAAATCGCTAATCCTATAATTCCAATATATGCAAGTTTTCTATTTCTAGAAAGTGGAGAAATATCATCAAGTGGAGTTGCTCCTGGGTTTCTTGAACTCATAAAGAGAATCAGCAAAGCCATTAACCAATAATTTAGTAAAACAAGAATTGCCATACTTCCATAAGTAGCATATCTGTGTAGTTTTGGACCAAGTAATGTTCTTGCCATGTGTCCTCCATCTAATTGCCATGCTGGAAGTAAATTCAAAAATGTAATCAAAAATCCTATCCATGCTGCAAACATAACTGGTGTCATGATTACCTCATGTCCTGCTCCGCCTTTTCCAAACAGTGCCAAACTAGCAGTCATAAGTAATGGCTCACCCTGATTCCATTCTATTAATTTGGATTCGGCAAATAATCCTGCTGCGATATCTTGTTCTAATATTGGTGCAGTATATGCTCCATAAATTGAAACTATCACTGCAATTACTAATCCTGCAATGGGGCCTGCAATAGCAACATCAAACAAAATTTCACGGTTAATTGTTAATCCTTTTGATTGAATAAACGCACCAAAAGTTGGAATTCCAATTACTGGTAATCCTGGAATAAAGTATGGCCAAGTTGTTTTTAGTCCGTGTATTTTTGCAGCAATAATATGTCCAAGTTCATGAATTCCTAAAATTCCTACTAACGATAATGTGTATACTCCTGCCATTTCTAGCGGGTCACCAATTTCTATAATGGAATTAGTACCTGATGTTCTATAGTAACCATCAATCATTACAAATGAAATTACTATTGCAAATAATATTCTGGGAGTCCATGAAGAACTCATCCATTTTCGTTGTTTTTTTGGTGAAAATTTCTGAACGATTACATATTTGCCATCATTCATCTCTTCCAATTTTCCTACATAACTCATATTTTCCAATTTTCTAGCTAAATCCTCAAACTTTAATTTGAAATCATTGTCTTCTATTCTAAATTCTAAAGAAAATTCAGTTTTTGCAAAATCACTAACCTCGAATATGGATTTGACTAATGAAATGATCTCTTCTTGTGAGGCGTCTTCCATATATTAAATGCGAAACCTTTCCATTAAATGGTCTTTTGGTTTAAAAATAAATATTGATACTTTCAATCTAAAGTATGCAAGTAATTCTTAGACAATTAGGTGATTGTAATATTAGACGAGCTGAACCCAGCGATCTTATTTCTGTGATGGAAATAAATTTGAAAACACTTCCTGAACATTATTCTGATTATTTCTATGAAAGCCTACTTGCTGAACTTCCAGAGGCATTCATTGTTGCAGAAATTGGAGGAAAACATGTGGGATATATTATGTGTAAAACTGAATATGGTTTTTCCAATTTTAAAAAATTAGGTTTTGTTAAAAAAGGTCATGTGGTTTCCATTGCCGTTCTTAATGAATATCGAAAAAGAGGAATTGGAAATGCACTTGTAGAAGAATCCGTCAATGGTGTAAAATTACGAAAGTGTGATGAATTTTATTTAGAAGTTAGATGTAGTAATAATGAAGCTGTTAGACTCTATGAAAAACTAGGATTTGTAATTAGACAACAATTGAACGCGTATTATCGAGATGGTGAAGATGCATATCTTATGGCAATTGAATTAGATTAGTTCAAACCAATAAATAACTCTCAAAAAATTCTTCGCCATGGATAAGCGTAAAGGTATGGGTATTACAATTTTTGTACTTTGTATTGGTGGATTTTTTCTTTATGCATATTTGTTAATGCTCTCTGAATGGAGTCCAATTGTATTACAATTATCTGTTTTAATGATAGCTGGAGGAATTCTTGGAGTCATTGCATGGATTGGATATGTAATGGCAACAACCAAACCATCACCTGCATCAATTACTTCTGAAGATTAATTATTTGAAAATTTTAACGTCAACTACTGTTTGATAATATCTAGGACCTACTGCTCTAACAATTTTTGAATTTAGAATTTCAGATTTAACTGGTGTAACTTGAAGATAATGTTCTTCTGATAATATTCCAGCATCGGATTTTTTATCTGCGTGAATATGTGAGTAGTAATGTATTACTCCTTCACTTTTAGTTGTACTAATTGCAGATTCTAAAAATTCATCAGATCTTTCTGGTAACAACATCAGGGTTCTATCTGATTTATTCTCTAGTTGATCTTTTATGATATTTGTTGCATCTCCATTAATTGATATTATTTTTCCTGCTAGTTTGTTTAACTCTATATTTTTTTCACAGAGTTTTGAGGCAACTGGATTTATATCTAAACTATATACTGTGCATTTTTTCTTTTTTGCAGCCATTATAGAAAACATCCCAACTCCAGCAAACATGTTAGTCACAATTTCCCCTTCCTGAATCAAATTTGCAATTCTCTCTCTTTCTGTTGAAAGTCTGGGAGAAAAAAACGCTTTTTCTACATCAACAATAAATTTACATCCAAATTCTTTGTATTCCGTTTCGGTATTGTCTTCTCCTGCTATTATCTCTAGATTTCTAGTACGAAAATCTCCCTCAACATCTGATGCTTGATAATACACACTTCGGACAATTTTTACTTCATTTAGCAAAGTTTCTCCGATGATTTTCTTCTTAGATAATAGAGTATCTGGAATTCTTACAATAATTATATCTCCAATTTGATCAAATGCGGAGATTAAATCTTCACTTTCTTTTTCAGAAAGAACACTAGCAAGTGATTTTTTCAGCATTCGAGTCAATGCTTGTAATAGAAATTACCAGATGATTTTTGATCCTTGTCTAATCTACTCTCTAATTTGTTCACACGAGGTCTGAGGCTTCTTTCATCTCTTCTAAATGACATATCAAGCGATTTTAGAAATCTATTCATTGCTTCAGCCTTTCGCATTGGAGTAGTAGCTGTTCCTGCAACTCCTGACTCCCCCTCAAAAATTACTATAGAATCTGAAATCAAATCCATCAACTGTAAATCATGATCAATTATTATTGCTGATTTTCCAAAAGATCGTACAAATTTTTGAATAAATTTTGCAACAGCAATTCTATCTTCAACATCTAAAAATGCAGATGGTTCATCTAATGCATACAAATCTACTTTTTGTAATAAACATGATGCGACTGCAACTTTTTGTAATTCTCCTCCAGAAAGATTCTTGATAGATTTATTGTAAAGTTTTTTAATTTTTAATGGTTCAAGTATTTGCTCTTCCTCCATACTTCCTTCTACTGGGTTGCCATTTGCTTTATCTAATACTGATATTACTTCCACATCAATATCGTTTTGAAGATATTGTGGCTTGTATGCAATCTTGATTTTTTTATTAATACTTCCAGAGTCTGGATTTTCAACTCCTGCAATCATCTTCATCATAGTTGTTTTTCCAAGAGCATTGGCTCCCATTATGCCTAAAACTTCACCTTTTCTAACTTCTCCTGCTTCAATTGTTACTGAAAATGTTGGATATTTTTTTACTAATTTTGGATATGTGACTATTGTACTCCCTTCTTCAAAAATATCTGTAGTAGATGATGATACATCAAAAGAAAATTTCTTGTCTCTAAATCTTACATTCTCATTTGGTAAATAACCATCAAGAAATACATTGATTCCAATTTTTGTAGAGAGTATGGTTGAAACAATTCCATATGCTCCAGGTTCGCCGTATAGAACTTCGATATAGTCACTAAGAAAATCAAGCAATGTAAGATCATGTTCTACAACCATTACACTCTTTCCAATCTTTGCCAAATTCTGAATTACTCGAGCTACTCCCGTTCTTTGAAAAACATCATTGTATGATGATGGTTCATCAAAGAAATAAAATTCTGCATCTTTTGATGCAGCAGCAGCTACTGCAATTCTTTGTAATTCTCCACCACTTAATTCCTTTAAATTCTGTTCCATAGAATTTTGCAATCCTAATTCTTTGATTAATTCTCTTGAAACTCCTCTTTCATCATATTTATCAAGCAATTCTTTTCCTGTTCCATTAAATGCCTGTGCGATGTGATGAACCTGTTGTGGTTTTATTGATGCACGAATTTGTTTTTGCTCAATTTTTTCAAAATGCTGTTTTAATTCAGTTCCACTATAATGTTTTAAAATTTCATCCCACTCTGGGGGATTTTCATATCTACCAAGGTTAGGTTTTAAATTTCCTGATAGAATATTGACTACCGTACTTTTCCCCATACCGTTTCGTCCTAGCAGTCCTACCACTTCGCCTTTTTTTGGAGTGGGTAATTTGAATAATCTAAATGAATTTGCTCCATACTGATGAATTTTATCTGTAGCTAACTCACTTGCTAGATTTACAATAGTTATTGCATCAAAAGGACATACTTTGACACAAATTCCGCACCCATTACAGATGTCTTCATCTATCTTGGCCTTCTTTGATTCTTCATTGATGACAATACATTCTGCCCCTGATTTGTTTACTGGGCAGTATTTTATGCACTCTAAACCGCATTTTTGTGGTTGACATAGGTCTTGATCTAAAACGGCTACCCTGTGAGTCATGCTGTAATCCCGTATTTTCTTTGCTTTATACCTATTTTGAGCGTATTTGAAATCTGGCGTTAGGTTAATAGATGAGAATTCATCATTAATTTTCAAGCCGGCCATAGCGTTAGGGTGCGACCCAATCCCATTCCGAACTTGGAAGTCAAACCTGACGTCGCTGTTGTGCTACTAAAATGCGAGAGCCTTTGGGAAGCAACAGTGCTGGCATTTTCTACTTTACGCTCAATCTTTTAATATCCAATCACTTGGGTTGAAATGAATTCAATGCCTAATTGTAGTGTTTGTGGAGAATTATGTGATAATGACATTAGATTACTAAATCATATGATGGACAAACATGGTTGGAGAAATCCAAACGTTGGAACTCCTGATAGAAATAGTAGAGGATACTAATTTTATAATTTTTGTAAATAATCTAAAATTAATCTTACACCAAAGCCTGTTGCTCCTTTTGGATTGTATGATTTTTCTTTAGTAGCTGTTTGAGTCCATGCTACCCCTGCAATATCAAAGTGTATCCATGGTGTATCATTAATCGCATTTCGCAAAAATGCTGCGGCTGTAATAGTTCCTGCAGCTCTACCTATACCTACATTTTTCATATCTGCCACATCTGATTTTATCATATCCATATAATTTTGATTAAGTGGAAGTTCCCAAACTTCTTCACTTGTATTTTTTGAAGCCTCATTGATCTTATTTGTTAACTTTTCATTGTTTGATATTATAGCTGCCACATTAGTTCCTAATGCGACAATACATGCACCAGTAAGAGTTGCAAAATCAATTATTGCTTTTGGTGCATATTGTTTTTCTCCAAATGATAATGCATCAGATAAAATTAATCTGCCCTCTGCATCTGTATTTAGAATTTCGGCCGTTTTACCACCATACAATTTTATGATGTCTCCAGGTCTATAGGATTCCCCACCTGGCATATTTTCAACTGAAGGAATAATTCCTACAACATTAATTGGTAGTTTTAATTCTGAAACTGCCTTCATAATTCCTAATACTGTACATCCACCACATTTGTCAAATTTCATTTCATCCATTTTATCTCCTGGTTTTAATGAAATTCCACCTGTATCAAATGTCACAGCTTTTCCAACAATAACAATGGGTTTTTCATTTTTTCGTCCCTTATTGTGTTCTAAAACAATTAGTTTAGGTTCATTTTTACTTCCTTGTCCTACTGCAGAAATCCCACCAAATCCTTTCTTTTTTAATTCAAGTTTAGAAATAATATTGCATTTCATTTTATTTTTTTTGGAAATGATTTTTGCAAAATTTGCTAAAGTTGTTGGATTACATTCGTTAGGAGGTAAATTTGCTATACTTTTAGTAAAAATTGCACCATCTGCAACAATTTCAGAAATACTGATAGCCTTTGAAACGTTGTTAGATTTTGAAACAATGATTGTAAGATCTGGTGTTTTCTCTGTTTTTTCTGCTTTGAATTTATCAAATTTGTATAGTGCCATTTTAGAGCCTTCAACAATCTGCGAAATAGATGAAATTGGTTCACATACAAAACTAGGGGGAGAAATTATTGAAAATTCTTTCAACTTTAACTCTCGTGCTTTTTGTGCAATTTTACCTGAAACATGTCTGATGGTATCATTTGTCAAATCTTCTTTTTTTCCTAATCCTGCAAGAAGAATTCTGTTTGCATAATTGTCACTTGGCGTTGGAATCATGCTTAACTTTCCCAATTTTCCATCCATGTCTTTTAGAGATTGATTGATTGACGATGCTGTTTTTACATCAATTTTTGTTAATCCTAGGACTTTGTTTGAATTTTCTAAGACAAATCCACAAAGAAGTTCTGTTTTCTTTTTTATAGAACTTTCAGTTTTTATTTTCACTGTACTTGGTAGTTTTTGAAGCATTATTTAGATTTACTAAAAATCAATTTTTTTGCTATTGGTTAGTAAACTACTTGATCTAATGAAAACTGCTTTGACTGTTTTACAGTCTTGCTCACAAATATCATCGATTTTAATTGAAATCATTTTTTTTGTTTTTTTAGAAAAAAATGATTTTAATAATGGAAACAATGCTGCTCTTCCACCATATGCACTTTTTTTATCAATAAACCAAAACATATCCAAAGCAGACTCATCTAAAATCTCATCTCTAATCTTTTTTCCAAAATCTGAATAATGCCCTATGATTGTAATTTTGTCTCTAGCAAAAAATTTAACTACTTTTGCAAATTTCATACACAAGTAACATTGATTATCAAAAACTACTATTGGAACATATTCTTTAATTTCCATGTAATTAGATAATTCCGATCAAATTAAAATATTGCAGAAGTAGATTTTTATTCAATTTGCAAAGATAACGTTCGAGATGGGACTCAATTATTATCAAATAAAGAAAAATGTTCTGAGAGCCAGAAAATTGGTGATTAAAGGAACTAATGCTGCTGGTTCTGGACATCCTGGAGGTTCTTTTTCAATGGCAGAAATTATGGGATGTTTATTTAACAAATATTTGAAATTTGATCCTCAAAATCCTCAATGGGAAGACCGAGATCGTCTAGTTCTTTCAAAAGGTCATGCATCCCCTGGATTATTTTCAAACATGGCAGTTGCAGGCTATTTTCCTGAATCTGAACTTGAAACATTGAGAAAATTTGGCAGTAAATTACAGGGCCACCCTGATCTAAAATGCCCTGGTGTAGAATTCTGTGGTGGTTCATTAGGAACTGGATTATCTTACTCTATTGGAATTGCTCTTGCAGCAAAAATTGATTCTAAAAATCATCATGTATACACGATTATTGGTGATGGGGAATCTGATGAGGGTCAAGTTTGGGAAGCTGCAATGACTGCTGCAAAATATAAAGTTGATAATCTTACTGCTTTTCTTGATAGAAATTTCATTCAACAAGATTCTTACACTGAAAAAATAATGCCACTTGATGAAAAATTAGAGGGAGATGATTTTTCTGAAATGTGGAAAGATGCATCACGTTGGAAGACTGGTGATAAATGGAGATCTTTTGGTTGGAATGTGATTGAAATTGATGGTCATAGAGTTGAACAAATTAGTGCTGCAATACAAAAAGCAAATGCAACAAAAGGTGTACCTACAATGATTATTTCTAGAACAATAAAGGGCAAATCTGTTGAACATATGGAGGATAATCCCCAATGGCATGGTAAAGCTCCTGACTCTGATGTTGTTCCTATAATTAATTCTGAATTGGATTCACAATTCATGATTGCACCATCAATTATTGCAGGAGATATGACAAATTTAGAAAATGAAATTAAAAGATGTGTTTCAGGTAGAGCGGACTATATTCATCTTGATGTAATGGATGGAGAATTTGTGCCAACCAAAACTTTTGATCATAATAAAATCAAAGAATTAAGACCTCTTACTGTAATCCCATTTGATTCCCATTTGATGATTAACGAACCCGTAAAACATGTTCAGGATTACATTGATGCCGGTAGTGATATAATAACAGTGCATGCAGAAGTAACTGATGAATCCAGTTTTGGGGAAATTCATGATTTGCTAAAACAAAACCAAGTTGGAGTAGGATTTGCAATAAATCCTGACACTGAATTACCTGAATGGTCGCACAAATTCTTACCCTCACTTGATCAACTAATTGTAATGTCTGTTGTACCTGGAAAATCTGGACAGAAATACATTGAAGAAACACATTCAAAGATGGCTAGATTAAATTCCATCCTCAAAGAACACAATTTCTCAGGTTACATTGAGGCTGATGGCGGGGTAAATTTAGAAAATATTGGTTCAATTTTTGCTGATGGTGCTCGTGTATTTGTTGGGGGTGGTGCAATTATTGGACAACAAGATGTGCGAATGGCAATAAGGGATTTTAGATCAGAGATTCTAAAATCTAGAAGACGAATTTTACTTGATAAGGCAAATGAGTTGGGTGGTGTTGATTTAGTGAAAAAATGGATTGGTTTGCATATTGTAGGAGAAAAACAAGATCAAATCCAAAAAATTGCACAGGAGACAGGTTATCTTTGAATGATCCTATAATGACTGACATGCGTTCAGCATATTCAAAAGCACTTGTGCAGCTTGGAAAAGAAAATCCAAATGTTGTAGTTTTAGGTGCAGATACAACTGATTCTCTCAAAACATCTGATTTTGGAAAGGAATTTCCTGATAGATTTTTCAATGTTGGAATTGCTGAAGCAAACTTAGTTACAATTTCTGCAGGACTAGCAGCTTCTGGAAAGATTTCTTTTGCAAGTACATATGCTATTTTTTTACCCGGTAGGGCAGTTGATCAAATTCGAAATAATGTTGCATATCCATCACCACCTGGTAAAAAGGGACTAAATGTAAAATTAGTTTCATCGCATGGAGGTCTATCTGTTGGACCTGATGGGGGTTCCCATCAACAGATAGAAGATATTGCAATTATGAGAGTAATTCCAAATTTTAGAGTTTTAATCCCAGCTGATACTATTGCAGTTTCTAAATTGACTTTATTAATGGCAAAAGAATATGGTCCATTTTACATGAGGATGGCAAGATCTAAAACTCCATTGATTCATTCAGAATCACAAGATTTCCAAATTGGAAAAGGCATTACACTAAGAGATGGTTCTGATTGTACTATTGCAGCTTGTGGAATTACAGTACGTATGGCTTTAGAAGCAGCGGATTCATTACAACAGGAGGGTATTTCCTGTAGAGTTTTAGATATGTTTTCAATAAAACCAATTGATAATGAACTTTTGGAAAAATCTGCACGTGAAACAGGTTGTATTGTAACTACTGAAGAACATAATATTTTTGCAGGAATGGGTTCTGCAGTTGCAGAATCTGTTTCTGAATCATACCCAGTCCCAATAAAGAGAATTGGTGCCCAAGACATGTTTGGGGAATCTGCCCGCGATAATGAGGTCCCATTACTCTTGGAAAAACATGGAATAACATCTTTTAATATAGCAAAACAAGTCAAAGAAATTAGGAGCAAAAAATTATGAAAATTTTTCTTGACACTGCTAATCTAGAATCAATTAAGAAATTTAATGACATGGGTTTGCTAGATGGAATCACAACTAATCCTTCTTTAATGTCAAAGGAAGGCGGAAATCCAAAAGATGCAATGGAAGAAATTACTAAAATTATCAAAGGTGATGTAAGTCTAGAAGTTGTTAGTACTGATTATTCTGGAATGATTGAAGAAGGTAAACGACTTCGTGAATATGGAGACAATGTTGTAGTTAAAGTTCCCATGACTCCTGATGGACTCAAAGCTTGTAAAACACTTTCATCTGAAAAAATTCCTGTAAATGTT
The DNA here is from genome assembly GCF_054095825.1 of Candidatus Nitrosopumilus sp. bin_68KS. Taxonomy (NCBI): domain Archaea; kingdom Thermoproteati; phylum Nitrososphaerota; class Nitrososphaeria; order Nitrosopumilales; family Nitrosopumilaceae; genus Nitrosopumilus; species Candidatus Nitrosopumilus sp. bin_68KS. Next base: position 16,658 of record NZ_JBSWSP010000005.1, on the reverse strand, counting down.
ACATTAATTTTTTCTGCCAATCAGGCTTTATTGGCTGCAAAATCTGGTGCAAAATATGTCAGTCCATTTATTGGAAGATTAGATGATGTGGGTCAGAATGGTATGCATCTCATTAAAGAAATTAAAGAAATTTTTTCCAATTATAACTTTGAAACTCAAATCTTAGTTGCAAGTGTTCGACATCCAGTGCATGTGGTAGATGCTGCAAAAATTGGAGCAGATGTAGTTACTTTACCCCCAGCTGTACTTGATAAGATGTTGCAACACCCTTTAACAAAAATTGGCTTGGATAATTTTCTTGCAGATTGGGAAAAACTCAAAGCTGGAAACCCTGATATGAATATCTAAATAACTATATCAAAAAATATTAAAAATGAAAATTGAGGATTTTCTATCCTGAACCTTTGTTTGTACTCTTTCTTGAACTAGTTCCTCTACCTGTACTTCTAGTCATTCCTTCAGTAGAAGGCCTTGCTTTTGGTTCAGGCATATCGCCTAATTTTCTTGAACCTGTTCCTCTTCCGGTATGAACCATTCTGTTTGATGCTGCTTTCTTCCTAGCCTCTTGGATTTTTCTATATTGATCTCCTGACCATTTAGTAGGATCATCGTCAACTTCAATGGTTCCTGTGCCTCTACCGGTTCGTATTCTAATTTTCCCCATAATTTACTTTAAAATATCTCATATTTATCTAAGCTTCTTTTTTTAGATCTATGGTATTTTTAAAATGATTGATATTTTTAATCCATTTTAGACTAAGAACAAAGTAACTCTAAATGTAAAATTCTTTAATAATTTTTTTAGCTACTTATCCAGCCTAATTTTCTAAAATATGCAAACATCAGAATTGCTGGAATTGATGATGCTAGTATTATTATAATGAACGATGTAAATGGACCAAGAAACATCAAATCTTCTCCAATTCCACCTGGAAGGTTAACATTCATTCCATAAAATGTACCAATAACAGTTGCTGGGATTGCTAATGTGAAGATAATTGTTAATACTCCTAAAACTTTGTTTGTTTTTTCAGTACTTAAAACAAAGTCTGTATCTTTGTAAATTTCCATTGTTTCTCTTGATTCTTCTAATGTTTCAATCACCTTGTCTATGTGATCAATTACATCATCAAAATACAATGTAAGTTCTTCGAGTCCCTTATCTGAGTATCTGTCGATATTCTTTGCTATTTCTAATACAAATTTCTTTAATGGATTTGCAATTCTTCTCAATCGATTAATTTCCCTTCTTAATAATGAAATGCTTCTTGCAACAGATTTCCTTTCATCAAATACTCTATCTTCCATCTCATCTAGATTTGCAATAATTTTTCTAGATGTATGCAAAAGATCATCAACTAACACATCTATTATTTCATGTAGTAAATGCCCTGGAGATTTTCCTAATAGTCTTTTCTTTCTTTCTAGATCTAAATCATTAATACACAATTCCACCAATTCAACTAATGGGTTTAGATCTCCTTGATGTATAGTAATTAGAAAATCTTTACCGACAAAAATAGACAATTGACTATTTTTGGATATTCCTACTTTTTGTGAAAGTGGTGGAAAATGTAAAATTACAAAGAAATGATTATCATAACTGTCTAGTTTTGGAAGTTCAAATTTGGTTAGACAGTCTTCTAGATTAAGTGTATTAAGATTGTAATCTTTTGCAATTTGCTCCATGAGTCCTCTGTCTGGGTTTTGAAGATCCAGCCAAGTAAATTTTCCTCCTTGGATTTTCTCCATTTTACTTGTATTGGCATCTTCTTCTTGGGATCTCTTTCCTGTACGCAATTTTTTGGTGATGAATCCTTTTTTCAAGTTGAAAAATACCCTGATACAACAAATTTAAAGCGATCGGCTTTATTATGTTGAAAAGTTTGGATGCTTGAAAATTAGAAATGTTTTGAAATTGAGCCTACTTGAATGGAAGTAAATAGTTCATTCCAACCCATGTTAATCCAATTGCAATTGCCATTGCTACCCACCATAATCTCATATTACAAATTTTACCTAGTCAATAATAAATCTACAGTCTAATTACCAGCTAAAAGATTATTACAGGATAAACAAAGTTTCTTCCTTGTGGCCTTCGTAGTACAGTGGTTAGTATAGAGGATTGTGGATCCTCGGACAGGAGTTCGATTCCCCTCGAGGGCCCATCATACTTTTAGAATATTCCAAATTTACTAGATTCCATCTCTTCTTTGATGGCAATTTTGAATCTGGGTGATTTACTCTCTAGATTCTTTGTTAACCAAGTAAGGAACTTTTTTTCCATTCCTTTTCCTTTTAATCGTTCAAAATCAGATCCCATCATCTCTGCCAACTTTTGCACAAGTGATCTATTCACACTAAGTACAAAAAAATGCCATCCAAAGGCAAATTCTGAATCTGTCATGACAAAATCCTCCTCACCATGAACCATTTCTTCTAATAGTGATAATTGATGAGTCAGCGCTTTACTAGTTTTATCATAATCAACTGCAGAAACGTTGATGTTTATTTTACCTTCCAACACTTTGTTAATTTCAAAACAAAATAAAAGGATTACATGAATTATTCATTTAATAGATGTTCAAAATCAATATCAAAATTCATTTTCATTAATTTTATGTAAGTTTGAATAGATTCTGGAATTCCTTCACCACATGCAACTCCCAACTTTTTTGCGTTTATCCAAATCATCAAAGTTTGAATTATTGTCAAAAATCGATCATTTTGAATTTCAGGCGTACCAATAGATTTTGTGTATCGTTCAGCAAATTCCCACGCAGTAACAAAATCTACACACTTTACACCAAAAATTGATAATAATTGCTCTTGCAGATTTTGAGCTTTTCTAAATGGTGTTTTATTGATAATGTAAGGGAAATTTACTTCATTTGGAATGCAATCTGGAAGAGGTCCCCAAATTGTAATTATTTTCGTTTTTGGTTTAAGAAACTTAAATTTTTTCATCATGTTATTAATGATTCTCTCTTCTGTAAACCAAAATAAAATAACTGACGCTTCTGAAATGTCTGAATCTTCCACATTACTACAAATGAATTGTCCTAGAATATTTCTTGCTTTTATATTGTTTTTTGCTTTTTGAATTTTTTCAGAATTGTTATCTATCCCAACTGCTTTTTTAACTTTGAATTCATTAATTGCAATCTCAATTCCTTTTTCATCTCCACAACCTAAATGATAAAAAATATCATTTTCCCCTAAATCTACAAATTTGAAAATCTCTCTAAATGATTTCTCTGGAAGCTGAACATCTTCACCACTTAGTAAGTTTTCAGGAAGTGTTTTTAGATATTCTTCAATTTTCAATATTTAGTGTAATGTAAACGAGAATTTATTCTCTTATACTTTCTAACTTTGAAACTGCTTGCCATAATTGTGTTCTAACATATGATGGCATATTGGGATCTTGTGTAACATCATCTAGAAGACTAATCGTATTTGCAGCTCTTACTGATAATGAAAATTCTTCATTATTCAAGTCAGAAATTAAATCGGTAATTGATTTTTTGATTGTTTTTGGCGTTGAATTACTAGCAGCAATCTGATTCAGTGTTTCGATTGCTTCCTTCATAGATTCTTTGTTTTGAGCGTTATCAGCCATATTATTACATTTTATTAAAAATTAGAGGTATATAGTTACATCTCTACAAATACACTGTCTGATTCAACAACAACATTGTATGATGTTAAATCTCTTATTTTTGCTGGGAATTTTTCCAGTTTGCCCGTTTTACAATCAAACTGTGCTCCATGCCAGCCACAAGTTATAACACACCCATCTAATTTTCCTTCAGATAAACTTGAACCAGAATGAGTGCAAGAATCATCTGTAGCACAAAATTTCCCATCGATATTTGCAACTAGAATATCTCTTCCGTCAATGGTGACTTTGATCATTTTTCCAGGAGGAATATCTGATGTTTTTCCAGCTATAATTTTCCCCATTGCAGTTATTATTTGACTATTCTTAATATTTTTTCGTATACTGTGAAAAATGATGATTAGAATTGCAAAAAATAAAGATAAAATCCCAATTTTAAAATTTTGTAAAAATACTTTTTCTTGGGGTGACTATATTGAACATGTTTGGGATTTTTGGCTATCTGAAGATAATCTTTTTGTATTTGAAAAAAATTTCCCTGTGGGAATTTGTCATTCCTTTTACTGTAAGAATCAAGTCTGGATTGAAGGAATTCGTATAGATCCTAATTTCCGCAGACAAAAAATTGCCTCAAAGCTTGTGATGAATGCTGAATTAATTGGTAGAAAAAAGAATGCTTTTTTTTCGTATATGTTAATTGACACTCAAAATTCTTCGTCCTTAACAATGGCCTTGTCTTTAGACTATGAAATTTTTCAAACTTGGAATTATTATTTATTATCTCCAAAAATAAACCCCCACCATAAAATAGAATATGTGAAATCAATCAATCCCAACTTTTGTAATCATTATGTTAAATCATGGAGATGGCTTCCAATTGACGATTTCACTCTTTCTCAATTTTATGAGAACAAAAAAATTATCAAATCTACTGGTTTTGATAATGATTCAACTGCAATCCTTACTGATTCAGAACATTTTGATAAAACTTTGATCGTAACATTATTTCCAGGCTCAGAAAACTCTGTTTTAGAAATTATTTCATTTTTACAAAATCATGGAATTGAAAAAAAATATGAACGAATACAAATTCTAACAAAAAATATTTTGCCAAAATTTGATTCATTGGAGCATAAACTTTCATTTAATTTGATGAAAAAATCTTTGATTAATCGGACTTGATAAATTTTATTGTGTTGGTTAGAGTGCCGAGGCCTTCTATCTCCATTTCTACTTTATCACCATCTTTTAAAAATACGGCATTTGGCTTGTTTAGCATTACTCCTGCTGGTGTTCCTGTGGAAATTATATCTCCTTTTTCTAAAGTCATTACATTTGAGATTTTTGAAATAATTTCTGGAATTTTAATAAACATTTTACTTGTAGAAGAACTCTGTCTTGTCTCCCCGTTAATTTTTGTAGTTAACTTTAGATTTTGCGCATCTGGGATTTCATCAGATGTTGTAATCCATGGGCCACATGGTGCAAACGAATCAAAACTTTTCCCCCTTGTGAATTGTTTATCTTTGAATTGAATATCTCTTGCAGATACATCATTGAAAATCATATATCCAAAAATTGCATTTGATGCATCTTTTATGCTGATATTTTTGCAGTTTTTTCCAATTATCAAAGCTAATTCTATTTCATAGTCTAGTTGCTTTACAAAATCTGGGCATACGATATCTGATTCTGTACTGTTTAATGCAGTTCTTGGTTTAATTACAATTGCAGGATCTTCTGGTGCTTCTAATCCTTGTTCCTTTGCATGATCTACATAGTTGAATGCCAAACAGATTATTTTATTTGGATTTGGAATTGGAGATAATATTTTAAATTTTGAAATATTTTCTGCATATGGTAAATCTTTAATTTTATTTTTAATTTCGTCATACCAACCATCAAAAAGAAAATCTTTCACATTTTGTGGTATTGGAACACCTGTTAGGTATGTAATTTCATCTTTTGTTGATACTTTATCACCGTTTACAAAACCATATGTTTCATTATTCTCATAAGCTAACCGTACTATTTTCATAATTCATCACTTGTGTGTGAAAATTGCTTGATTTTGTGAATCTTTTCTACAATATCCAAATCTAACAAATTGAATTTCTTCACCTTCTTTTAATTGTAGATAATATGGTTCTGTAAAGACATCCCTTTCCTCCAAACTTTCTTCATTAAATTCATCTTCAATGAATAATGCCTTTGGGATGATCATTTTAATTTCGTGTGCAGTTTTTTGTGGAACCCATTGAATTTTTGTAATTTCTTTTGCATCTCCATCGTTTACTAACTCTCCTTCAAATTCAGTATCAATTTTTTTGATTAGAATGTTGCCTAATCCTAACAGTCTTACTCTGGTTCCTTCTTTGAAATTTTTAGCATCTTCTCCAGAAATATAGAAATTTTCATCAATCTCAATTTTCCTTTTTCCTTTATCTTTAATTGGATGGTTTGGAATTTCTACTGATGACATTGATAAATTTTTGACTACTAATTTCTTTGCATCACTTACCATGAATAGTCTAATGCTTTCTGCATCTACGAATTTTCGATTGAATGCTTCGAGGGAATCAAATGGTGCAAGAGTGTTTGCTTTTGTTAATCCTAATGACATGATAAATTTTTTAATGGCTTCTGGTTTTATTCCTCTTCTTCTTAGTGCCTCAAGAGTTGGTAATCTTGGATCATCATACCATGAAACCTTGCCTTCTTCAATTAGTGGCTTGATGATTCTTTTTGAAATAGGCATACCTTTGAATTCCAATCTTGAGAAAAAGCCTTGTTGTGGTTTACGCATTTTTAGAGCATCTAAAATCTCGTCTATCAATTCTTTTCTTAGTTCAAATTCTTTTGAACGAAATGCATGGGTAACTCCATCTATACTGTCTTCAATTGCTACTGCCATGTCATAGCTAGGCCAAATTCTAAATTTTTCACCTAGTGTGTAATGCTTTTCATCTATAATTCTAAATAATACTGGATCTCTCATAACTGCATTATCTGCTTTCATATCTCCACGAAATCTAACTATGGCTTCACCTGCTTTGAATTTCAAATTCATTTTTTCCCAATTTTTATTATTTTTATCGATATCACTCATACTACATTTGCATGATTTCCTTTCTCTTCTATTCTTACTGATGTCTTCTCTTTTACAAGTACAGATGTAGGCCTTTCCTAAATTTATTAATTCCAAACCTTTCTCATAAAATATCTCCATATCATCTGATGTATTTTTTACCAAATCAAATTCAATACCCAACCATTCAAGTCCAACTTTGATAGCTGCATGATATTCCATTCGCTCTGCTTCAGGATTAGTATCGTCCATTCTAAGAATAAATTTTCCACCATACATCTTTGCATATTCTGAATTAATTATTGCAGCTTTTGCATGTCCAATGTGCGGGTATCCATTTGGTTCTGGTGGGAATCGTGTGATGACTTTGCCTTGAACCGCATCTTTTAATTCTGGCAATCCTTCTCTTTCTTCAATTTTTTCTTTTGGTGCTAAAAGTTCTGGAAAATTTTCGTTTATTTCTTTTTCTTGTTCTTCAGATGATAATTGATTAATCGAATTGACAATTTCAGAAATATCTTTTGTAATTTCTTTTACTTTGGTTCGATATTCTGGTTTTGTTCCAAGAATTTTTCCCAAAATTATTTTATTTTGAGTTTTTCCTCCATGTTCATATGCATTTTGAAGTGATAGTTTTCTAACTTCTTTTCTTAATTCGTCATCCATGTCAGTTTTCCTTTTTGCAGTTACACACTTCTTTTAACTACAAAATCCAATAATGATATTAACTCCACTTTAGCAGGTCCTGAGTATTTTGATAGAGATTTTTCAGCTTTATCTGCATATTTTAGAGCCTGTTTTCTTACATTTTCTTCGATATTTAGCGAACGAATTACTTGTACAGCTTTGTTTAGATCATTTTTTGAAATTTTTGAATTTCCAAATGCCTTTAAAATTATTTCTTTATCATTCCCTTTTGCTGATTTTATTGCCATCAAAATCGGAAGTGATTTTTTACCTTCTCTAAGATCATTCCCAACAGGTTTTTTTGTAATCTTTGGATCACCCATCACTCCGATTAGATCATCTGTTATTTGAAATGCTATTCCTAAATTTCTTCCAAATGATGATAAATTTGATATGTCATTAGCTTTGTTTGTTGCACATATTGCTCCCATTGCACATGATACATCAAACAACGCTGCTGTTTTTTTGCTGACCATTGTAATATAATCTGCTTGTGTTGGAATTCTTCCTTCTTCTGCCATTTTAACATCAAGTAATTGGCCCTCACAAACATCTACGCATCCTTTAGCAAGTCTGGAAACTAACTGCGTTATGGCAGCAGGTGATAATTTAGAATCTGTAATTACTTGAAATGCTTTTGAAAATAAAACATCTCCTGCCAAAATTGCTATGGGCATTCCAAATTTTTTGTGTACTGTAGGAACCCCATGACGCATCTCATCATTATCCATGATATCATCATGTACTAAGGTAAAATTATGAACCATTTCTACTGCACTTGCAGCTGGCATGGCATTGGAACTCTTTCCTCCTAAAATTTGACAACTTCTAATTACCATGTATGGTCTAAGTCTTTTCCCTCCGTTTACAATTAGATGTCCTGCTGCATCATAGAGTTTCTTTGGATTTCCTTTTAGCTTTGATTTAAGATACTTGTTTACAGTGTTTGCATTTTTTTCAATTTGTTTAGTTTTTTTCATTTACTAATCTCCATTTTTCTTTTGGTAAATGAGCCTTGATTGCTTTTTGCAATCCTTCGTGGATTTCATTATTCAACCATGTTGATAAAACATTTGAATATTTTTCAAGCATTGATTGTTCTGATTTTTCAAGTAATTCTAATGCAATAAGCATCCATGGACAATAGTTTTGGGGATTTGAATTTAGTTCTGAGATTAACTCTTTTGCTGAAATCCACTTTATCTCATCTATTTCTCCATCAATCTCTTTTAACTCTGTAGATTTGTCAATTACCCCAACCAATGTTCCACAAATTTCATTTTCAGAGCCTACATCTTTGTATGGAACATGATACTCAAATTTATGAAGATAGTCTAGCTTTCCAGTAATTCCTAATTCTTCAGGCATTCTTCTTTCTCCAGATGAAACATATGTCTCTGATTCTCTTGGATGGCTTGCAAATGTTCCATCCCAATCATTTGGCCAAAGCATTTTTTCTTTTGCTCGTCTTGTAAGAACAAGCCTTCCATTTTTATCAAACAATAGTGCAGTAAATGCTCTGTGAAGTTTTCCATCTGGCAAATGACACTTTATTTTTTCTTCTGTACCAATTGGGTTGTCATTTTCATCAACTAAAATTACTAATTCTTCAGGCATTTCATTTACTCCTAAACAATGTACCTTCAAATTTCCTATTTTTAACCGCTTTTACAATCCTTTCAGGTTTGTTTCCGTTTACAAAGAACACATTTACTCCCATTTTTGAAATTTTTGTTGCTTCCTCTACTTTTCTAGTCATACCGCCAGTTACATCCATCTTGTTTTCAGAAATTAAAGGAAGTTCACTCTTTAACTCATAAATTAATTTTTTAGATTTTAGATCTGAGTATAATCCATCTTCATTTAATGCAAAAATACAAAGTTTGGGTTTTAATATTTTTGCTATGTGAGTCATAATCTTGTCTCCTGATAAAATGTAAGTTTTATTCTGTCCATACCATAGAGCATCTCCATATGTAACTGGAATTAATTTTGACTTGGAAATTTTTTCAATCTCTTTGATTTTTTTAATTATTGGTTTATTGCCTGACATGAAATCTGTTGGTGGTAAACAATATGGATTTAGATTATTTTCTAACATTGAATCTAAAATTATCTTGTTTAATTCAATCATTGAATTTTTAACAATTGCAACACCTTTTGGGTCGTATTTTCTTTCTTTGGTATGCATATCGTATTTTACAGACCAATAATGCCCATAAGATCCACCACCATGAACAATAATTATTGGTTCGTTGATTTTCTTTAAACTCTTTGTAAGATTATTGATTGTTTTTCTTCTAGGCGATAGTGGTTTTTCTTTATTTGTTATGATGGAACCTCCTAATTTTATTAGAATCATGATGTTCGAAATTATTTAGTCAATTAAAAAGTATCCAGTCCTCTAAAATCAATTTTAACTGAAAAGCAATCATAATCCTTTTCATTGAATTGATTGATGGTTTTCTCTAAATTTGCTTCATCTGTTATGGCAAAAATACATCCTCCTCCACCTGCACCAGTAATTTTTGCCCCAAAAGATCCTTTTTTGCCAATTTTGATCATGTCTCTTAATTTGTCGTTTGACACTCCTATTTTTTCAAGATATTCTTGATTTTGAATCACTCTATTTCCAATTTCTTCAATGTTGTTTTCCTTTATTTCTTCCAAAACCTCATCTACTAATTTTGACTCATTTTTACATAATGCGGCAAACTCTGTCTCATTTTTTTCTTTGAATTCTTTTACTTTTGCAACTACTGATTCTGTTGAATGCTCAATGCTTGAATTTGCAATTACTAAATGGAAATTAGGTTGTGATTTTATTGTAGTGAACCCATTTTCTTTATCATATTCCATTATTCCTCCATATGTACAAACAGTACAATCAGCTCCTGATGTATTTTGAAAAATTGTTTTTTCAGCTTCTATTGCAAGTTTTAGAATTTCATCTTTGGTTGTATTTGAAAATAATCTGGAAATTGCAGCAGCTCCTGCAACACAGCAAGCAGATGATGAGCCTAAACCTACTCCTAGTGGAATGTCTGATTCAACTATGATTTCAATTCCTGTATCTTGATTTTTTATTATTTTATTTGCTAAAAAATAAAATGGTTTTAGTGGAGAATTAACTTCTGAAATTGAAATATTTTTTTCTAGTTCTAGTTTACCAATATTTGATCTTATCCTGATTTTTCTCTCTTTAGTTTTTTCTGCAGTGACTGTAATTCTTTTGTCAATTGCACATAGAATAGCTTTGACTCCGTATACAACAAAATGTTCTCCAAAAAGAATTACTTTTCCTGGTGCAGAAGCTTTAGATTTCACGTGGATTCTAAATTTTGATTGACTTATTCGATTTCCTCTTCGGTAATCTTTGTTTCAAAATCATCAATTTCATATTTCATTGATTCGTCTTCTTTTAATTCCCCTCTTTCAATTAGTATTTGACGTACAAGTAACCAGTAAACTGTAGCAAGAGCTTTTCTTCCTCTGTTATTTGCAGGAATAATTACATCTAGATTTGATGTAATGTTATCTGTATTTGCAATTCCTATGATTGGAATTCCAGCATTGGTTGCTTCAATAATTGCTTGTTCATCAACTTGAGGATCTGAAATTAATACTAATTTTGGTTCAATGTAATATGGTAATGATGGATTTGTTAATGTTCCAGGCATAAATCTTCCAAGAAGTTTCTTTGAATTTAACATCTCACAGAATTTCTCAATTGGAGTTTCTGCATATTGTCTACCTGAACATACTATGAGATTATCTGCTCCAAGTCTATTGATGAATTTAGCTGCTGTCTTAATTTTCTCTAATGTGATGTCTAAATCAAGCATGTACAGTCCCTCAGGACTGGCTTTGGTGATGAATGATTTCATGAATTTTGTCTTTACTTGAGTTCCTACTCTGATTCCAGTAGCTAGAATCTTCTTTTTAATGTCAGTTGTTTCGGCTTGTTGGCTCATGACGATTTTAAATCTCTACCATACCGCGTATTAAATCATGCTCTGAGAGGCGTAATAATTCATTTAATTTTGCCACTCTTTCTCCTCCAACTACTCCTACTTTGAGCATTTTTGACTTTGTAGCAAGACCGATGTGTGAAATTTGCGAATCTGTAGATTCGCCAGATCTATGTGATGTGATTAGTTTGATATTATTTTGATTTGCAACCCTTGCAAATTCAAATGCATCATAAAGGCTACCTGCTTGGTTGACTTTGAGGATTGCAGCATTGCATGATTTTAAATCAATTGCTTTTGTCAGGATGTCTTTATTTGTCACTGTTAAATCATCTCCTGTGACTAACGTGTCTGGGAATTTTGATGTCAATTCTGACATATCTTCAAATGCTTCTTCATGTACTGCATCTTCTGCATAAATTAATTTGAATTTTTCAATAATGCCTGCTGCAAAATCTATCTGTTCTCCACATGAATTTTCAAATCCTGCCCTGTCATAAACATATTTTTCTTTTTCTTCATTCCATTGAGTAGATGATGCAAAATCTACTCCTAATGACACTTCTTTTCCCAATGTAAATCCTAAATTTTCACAGGCTTTTGCAGAAACTTCTAGTGCTTTTATATTTTCTAGCTTTGGTGCCCATCCACCTTCGTCTCCCCTACCATTTGTAAAATGAGGATCTTCTTTCTCTAAAACACTACGTAATTCTTTGTGAACTAACAAATTTGTTTCAATTGCATCTTCAATTGTTTTTGAACCTGTAGCACAAATAAGGATCTCTTGAATGTCTGGAGTTCCAGGACCTGCATGTGCTCCGCCACCTAGAATATTTCCTATCGGAAATGGGAATTTGAATGATGATTCTGATGATAATGTTTGAAATAATTCCTGACCTAAAGATTTTGATGCTGATTCCATTGATGCAATTGTTACTGCAAAAGCTAATGCTCCACCTATGTTTGCATAATTAGTAGAACCATCCAAACTTTTCAGAGTATTGTGGATTTCTTTAAGATCTGAGGATTCCAACCCAATGAATTTTTGAGAATTTTCTTTTAGAATTTTTAGGCTTTCTTCAGGCCTCCCATTAGGAAAACTAACTGCTTCATATTTCCCTACACTTGCTCCTGAAGGAGCACAAACTCTACCTAGAAACTTTCCTTCAGATTCTACATCTACTTCGATAGTTTTTGTACCTCTGCTGTTGTATAGAATACGTCCTTCAATTGAGGATATTTTGGCCAAGTTATTCTAACTCAGATTGAACTTCTTGTTTTCTTCTCTGAATTGCTTCATAAAACGGAATTACTTGCTGAATTGTTTCTACAGTTGTCAAAAGCATTCTTCTGCAACAATATCTTTCAATTCCTAAAGAATCCAGTGTTTTAACTGGATCTTCTCCAGCTTTAATTTTATTTTGATAATCCTCAAACTTGTCTGCAACTAAATTTCCACAAGTAAAACATCTAACAGGTATTAACATACGAACGAAAAAGTAATCAAGGATTATAAAAACCATGCAAGGAAGTTCCTTTGCGGGCGTCGCCCAGCCTGGCCAAAGGCGCTAGCTTGAGGGGCTAGTCTCTCAGGAGTTCGTGGGTTCAAATCCCATCGCCCGCACTAGAATTTTAAAAATTATTTTTCTAGTTTTTGTAAAGTTTTAATTAATTCGCTACGTCGTTTCTCTTCTGTAATTGCTGATCTAACATCATCTACTAGAATTCTATTAACGTCTATTTTTCTTCTAGCTTCTTTGACTACTTTGTCATATAATGAAAAAGTGTACAAATTCAGGTACAAATTCTCCATTACATCAAAAATTCTGGTAGCATCATCTATTTCCCCAATTCGAATTTTATCAAATACCATCCTTTTTAGTTCTCCAACACAGTCAAGTAATCCTAAGACATATGATTCTGGCATTACTGATAATTTCTTATCTGAAGGAATCTCTTTTTTTTCAACAATCGCAATAAGACATGCTGCCTCTACAAATTCTTGCTCTGGTGTGATTAGATATCTTTCAAGTCCACCCGTTGCTTTTTTCTTGTACTTTTTTAAGAGAATATCTGCATGTCTTAGATTATTTTTTCCTGTCTCAAGTTCTCCTTTATGCACAGCGATAATTGATTTACTACAGAGAATAATAATCTCTCTTGTATTTTTTAATAAGAATTCTCTTGAATCTTGAACTACTCCTAAAGATTTTGAAATTTTATTTAATGATGTTTTGACATTCTTTAACGTCATGATAAAAATATCTTGAAACTAGGATAAAGCCGTTTGCTAAACTCTTATTTTAGATATGATTTTCATTAATTGTATGGAAATTACTGTGGATCAAATGTATCAAATTGAAAATAAAGGTCATGATATGGGATTTTTAAAAAAATTCATGATGGAAAATGCTGGTGCTGCATCGGTACGAAGATTAGTTGACAAGCTTGGTAATGTGGAATCTAAAAATATTTTGATTTTTGTAGGGTTGGGAAATAATGGTGGTGATGGTTTGGTGATGGCAAGACACTTGGCTGGATATGGTGCTAAAGTAACTGTGATGCTTCTTGGTACTCCTAAGAAAATCAAAACTCAAGAGAGTAACTGGAATTGGTCAATATTAAAAAAAATGCCATCTGTGCAATTAATTACAGGTGATTCTTTGAATTTTGATTTCAAACCAGATGTGATAGTAGATGGAATTTTGGGGACTGGTATTTCAGGAGAAATTAGAGAACCATATGCATCTGCAATAAATTATATCAATGAAACTGACTGTTACAAATTTGCAGTTGATGTCCCATCTGGATTAGATCCTCAAACAGGTGAAACTGCAAACATTTGTACAAAATGTAACATGACAGTTACATTTCATAAAATGAAACAAGGGATTCCAAAGAGAAAAGATTTGACTGGTGAATTGTTTGCAGAAAAAATTGGGATTCCTCCAGAAGCTGAAGAGGGTATCTTATGAAAGTACATCAAATTCAAGTTGGAAATATGCAAAATTTCACTTACATTGTTGAAGATGAAGATACAAGTGAGGCGATAATCATTGATCCGTCTTGGGAACTAATGGAGTTAGAAATGATCATAAAAAAAAATAATCTAAAAATAAAATACATTGTAAACACTCATCATCATTTTGATCATACTTTGGGAAATGAAGCGATATCTGAATCAACTAAAGCTCCAATAATTCAACATGAATATTCTGAATTAAAGCATGACATTACTGTAAAAGATGGCGATTTTGTAGAATTTGGAAATTCAAAATTAAAAGTACTTCACACACCTGGCCATTCTAAAGATAGTATTTGTCTTGTTGGTGACGGCAAAATTTTTTCAGGTGATACGTTATTTGTTGGGAATTGTGGTAGAATTGATTTACCGGGTGGCAGTGCAAAGGATCTATATCATAGTCTGTTTGATGTTTTGTATTCATTAGATGATAATTTGGTAATATATTCTGGTCATAATTACGGTCCTTCTGAAGTATCTACTCTTGGACAAGAAAAGATTACAAATCATGTGATGCAAAAAAGAACAGAACAACAATTTGTCGAAATGATGGGATAGTGATTTCTTGGAAAATTTTGAACTGCACGGGAATATAGATCAAGCCAATAATTTCATTGACACTATGAAATCAGGCAGATTCCTTTTTTCATTTGTTATGTCTTATACTGAAACTTGTGAAATTCCAGGAATTACTTTTGCAGGTTCCGATATGAACTCTATTCAATTCACTCCACCAGCTGATGCTGAATATCTTCATTATGGTTATTGTAAAACGATAGATAAAATCCCAATGACTCCTGATGGAAAACCTACTCCTGGATTACTTACAAAAACTGCCTTAGAATCTTCTAGTATTCCACATTTGACAATTAATGCTGGAAGTAAGGTTTTACCACAATTACCATTTATTGAATCTGGCTTAACCTTTGGAAAAAATATTTCCATAAATGATGCAATGACTGATTCTCAAGTATCTCATGCTGTTGATTATGGGAGAATAGTTGGAAGGAGTTTGGCATCGCTTTCAGATTGTCTTGTGATTGGTGAGAGTATACCAGGTGGAACTACAACTGCAATGGCAGTATTAAGAGGATTAGGTTTTGATGCTAAAGTAAGCTCCAGCATACCAAATAATCCTGTAGATTTGAAAAATCAAATTGTCAATTCTGCACTTGAAAGGATAGATTCTGATCATCCTTATAGTATTGTGGCAAAAGTAGGTGATCCAATGATTCCTTTTGTTGCTGGAATGTTAAGCTCTGCATCTGATGTTTCAAAGGTTATGCTTGCAGGTGGAACTCAGATGTTGGCAGTTTTGGCATTTGCATCAAAAATTGGATTCAGTGAAGAAAGTACTGTAATTGGGACCACATCATACATTACAAATGATGAAAGTGCAAATTTTACCAGTCTAGTTGAAAAAATTGCAAACATTCCTGCAATTTCTGTTAATCCTGGTTTAGAAAATTCTAGGTATTCTGGTCTAAAGGCATTTTCAGAAGGCTTTGCAAAAGAAGGTGTTGGAGCTGGTGGGAGTATAATCTCATCCATGATTAAAACCGGAAATGATTCTGCAAAGTATTTGGATTTGGCAGAAAAAGAATATCATCGATTATTTACTTCACTGTAACTGATTTTGCCAAATTTCTAGGATAATCCGGATCTGTATCTTTTTCGAGTGCTGCATAATATGATAATAGCTGAATTGGAATTATCTCTGAAATTGGATACATTGATTCTTCTACTTTGGAAATCTCTATCCAATAATCATATACGTCACTTTCTACATCTGAAATTCCAATAATTTTTGCTCCTCTAGCTTTAATTTCCCTTGCGCTAGTTAGAGTATCTGAATATGTTGAATCATTGGGATTGATGATTAAGACAAACACACTTTCATCCATCAATGCAAGTGGTCCATGTTTTAATTCCCCTCCAGGAATTCCTTCTGCATGAATGTACGTAAGCTCTTTTAATTTCAAGGCTGCTTCTTTGGCAATTGGATAATGTACTCCTCTTCCCAGAACATAGATGTCTGAAATATTTTTTAATTTTTGTGCTACTATCTGAATTCTAATGGGTTTATCCAATGTTTTTGAAACTGATTCAGAAATCTTGTTAAAATCAATCTTTATTTCATTATTACTTAGTTTCTCTACTATTTTGTAAATTATTACAAGTTGTGATGTGAAACTCTTTGTTGCTGCAACTCCTATTTCTGGTCCACAATTCATCCCAATAACTACATCTGATTCTCTAGCAAGCGAT